>DATLZJ010000026.1:0-8326 GCA_035574055.1 Caldilineaceae bacterium | reverse complement strand
CACCAACCCCGGCCCTGCCGCATCCTCGGCCGCCAGCCAACGGCAATAAGGCGCAAAGGCCGGCTGGAGGTCGGCCAGGGCATAGACGCTCCAAACGGGGTCTTGGTGCAGCAGGGCGCGGATAGTCTGTGTCTCCATCATCATGCATCCGGTCAGGCTCAACGCACCTGGGCCGGTTGGCGCAGCGCCTCCAACGCCGGCTCCGGCCCAAACTCAGCCGTATAGCGTTGGATGAACTCATCTACAGTAAAGCGGTGGGTGGTGGTGCCCATGTGCTCCAGCGCGTAGGCGCTGCAGAGCGCGCCCACGCGCCCGGCGACCGCCAGCGGCAGCCCGGCCATGCGCGCCGCAAAGAAGCCGCCGCGATAAGCATCGCCGGCGCCGGTCGGGTCCTCCAGGCGGGCCAACGTCGCCGCTGGCACAGGAATCTCCTGCTCGTCCGTCTCCTCGCGATGAAAGATGAGGCTCCCGTCCTTGCCCAAGGTCAGCACCAGCGTCTCCACCTGGCGGCGCAGCTCCTCCAGGCTCCAGCCGGTCTTGTTCTGCACCATCGCCAGCTCATACTCATTACAGAGCAGATAGGCTGCGCCGGGGATGCTCCGGCGTAGCTCCTCGCCGCTCAAGCGGGCGATCTGCTGGCTGGGGTCGTAGGCAAAGGGAATGCCATGCTCCTTGCACTCTTGGGCATAGGTGAGCATGGCAAGCGGGTCGTTGGGGCTGATGACCACCATGCTGGCGCCGGTCAGGTTGCGGCTCGCCAGCGTGTGGTGGCGGGCATGGCCCATCGCCCCGGCGTAGAAGTTGGCGATCTGGTTTTGCTCGATGTCGGTGCTGACAAAGAAGGTGGCGGTCAGCTCGTCAGCGATCTCGATGATCTGCTCGGTGCTGAGTCCCTCCGCCTCCAGCCAGCGGCGATAATCGCCAAAGTCCTCGCCGACCGTCGCCAAAATGACAGGCGCGCCGCCCAAGAGCCGCATGGTATAGGCGATATTGGCCGCCACCCCACCGCGCGCGCGGCGCATGGAGTCGGCCAAGAAGCTGACGCTCAACTTGTCGAGCTGGTCGGGCAGGATTTGGTCGCGGAAGCGACCGGGAAAGCGCATGAGATAATCGTAGGCGACAGAGCCGGTGATGATGAATGACATGACCATCCTTGCTTTCTTACCGATTGGGCTAGCTCTGGTCCTGGCGGAGCCAGCGCACCAGCCCCGGCGGAGCTTCGTAGTGGGCCATCTGCTCCAGCAGCGCCGCCGGCTCGCGGTGCTCGACCACCAGTTGCCGGTGATGGGGGCGAATGAACCCCAAGGCCACGCCCTGCTCGATAAAGCCCAGCAGTGGGTCGAAATAGCCCGCGATATTCAACAGGCCCACAGGCTTGGTGTGGATGCCGAGCTGGCCCCAGGTGATCGCCTCGAACAGCTCATCGAGGGTGCCGAAGCCGCCGGGCAACGCCACAAAGCCGTCAGCCAGCGCCGCCATCTTGGCCTTGCGCTCATGCATACTCTCTACCACCAGCAGCTCGCCGATCTGCTCGCCCATCACCTCGCGGGCGGTGAGCGAAGCCGGAATGACGCCGATGACCTGGCCGCCGGCATCGCGCACGGCGCGGGCCAGAATCCCCATCAGGCCGACGCTGCCGCCGCCATAGACCAACCCACAACCGCGGCGCGCCAACTCCTGGCCCAGCGCCGCCGCGGCCTCGCCAAAGACGGCCTGATTGCCGGCGTTGGCGCCACAAAAGACACAAACCCGCTTCAAGACCCGCTTCGAGCCTGTCATCGCCGCAACATTTGCCATCGCCGCAACACTCAACGGCCGGCGGTTGTCCGCCGCTGGGCACGGGTGGCCCGAATCCGCGCCTCGGCGGCCTCCTTGGCGCGGCGCAAGCTCTGGGTAAAGGGCGGGTAGCAGATGCCCTCCTCGGTGACAATGCCGGTCAGATAGCGGTGGGGGGTCACATCAAAGGCGGGGTTGTAGACCGGCACGCCCTCCGGCGCAATCCGCGTATCGCCGATATGGGTCACTTCGGCGCCGTCGCGCTCCTCGATGGGGATGTGGTCGCCGTCGGGCAGGTTGAGGTCAATCGTGCTGGTGGGGACGACGGCGTAGACGGGGATGCCATTCTCACGCGCCACGACGGCCAGCTTATAGGTGCCGATCTTGTTGGCGACATCGCCGTTGGCGGCCACCCGGTCGGCGCCAAAGATGACGACATCCACCTGGCCGGTGCGCATGAGATGGCCGGCGGCATTGTCGGCGATCAGGTGCATGGGCGCCTCGGCGCGCATCAGCTCCCAAGCCGTCAGCCGCGCCCCTTGTAGCCGGGGCCGCGTCTCGTCCACCCACACATGGACCTGCTTGCCCTGCTCCTGGCAGGCGAAGACGACGCCCAGCGCAGTGCCAAAGTCCACCGTCGCCAGCGCGCCCGTATTACAGTGGTGCAGGATATTGGCGCCATCGGGGATGACCTCGGCCCCGTGAAACCCCATGCGCCGGTTGATCTCTACATCCTCGTCAGCCAGCGCCTCCGCCTCCGCCAACAACGCCGCGCGGATGGAGGCCGGCGTGACGTTTGGCTCCTGGGCAAGCTGCTCGGCCAAGGCCAGCAGCCGGGCCGTCGCCCAGCTCAGGTTGACCGCGGTGGGCCGGGCAGCGTCCAGCGTTTCCTTGGCGGCGCGCAGATCGGCCAACAGGCCGGCTACATCCTGGGCCTTGCTCACCTCGGCGGCCAGCGCCATGCCATAGGCCCCGGTCGCGCCGATGGCGGGCGCGCCGCGCACCACCATCTCACGGATGCTGCCCGCCACACCGGCCACGGTGTCGAATTGGGCGATGACATACTCAGCAGGCAGCACCCGCTGGTCAATCATATGCACCCGCTTGTCCTGCCAGAAGACGGTGCGTTTGGACTTCTCCTGCATGGTTAGCACCTCGTTGTTGACTACTGGCCGGTGACTGTTGACCAGAGGGAGAAGCAGAGGCAAAGATGCGCTTACTCTGCCCTGGTTCTGCTTCTGGAAGCCAGCAGTCAATAGTCAGCAGTCACGAACTCCCCAATACAAAAACCCTCTGGAGATGCCCAGAGGGTGGTGAAATCTAGCCTCGTACCTGGCGGCTATCCCCTCTGGAGTCCCCCGCGCCATCGAGGCCATGCCAACGCGGCCTCGATAGCGACAGATAAGGCGGTAAACACCAGACCGGCCATGGACAACCGCCATGGCCTGAACAGGGATTGGCCCTGCGTCCGGCGCTTACGCCATACAACCGGGTACCGGGACTCCAGTGGGTTGCCGGGGAAGCCGGCGCCGGCTCATGTTCCCCGGTAGATTGCGCCTAAAGCTTGAGCAGGCGCGGCTCATTAATCCTACAATACAGGTCGCGCCGGAGGATCAGAGTAGCATACTCGCTTGGGCGTGTCAAAATGGAAACTTGGCCGGGGCGATTCGAGAAAAAAGAAAGATCCTCAGGGCGAGTTGGCCCAAGAGTCCTCGCTGCGCGATAGACGGTTTGAACAACAGCCGCATACTGGAGCAACTCACCCCAGCCACCTACACCGTCGCCAGGAACTTGTTAGACTATGCTACATCACCTGGTTACTGAGGCGAATGGCCTCAATACACATGCCAACGATATGATAATCTACTTTCCATTCATTTCCCTTCTCTTGCCCTTCTGGTGATACGCCGGGTTCTATGGCTGAATACCAGCCGCCGTATACAGGGTCTATCAGGGATGTCTGTACAAATGCTATTGTCTTTTGCAGAGGCTCAAGCAGATCAGCGCGGTGATGGCGAACGACGAAATGAGTCATGGCGCGGATCGCTTCACATTGCTCCCACCATCCTTTACGTTGCGTCATAAGTTGACCTGCCGGCGAGGCAGGAGAATAGATGCCACCCGCTTGCCAGTCGAAACCAAGGGCTAAGCCATAGAGCATGAAGCTGTTGGCATAGGACATATATTCGGCGGGGAGACCCTGCTCGACGGCATAGGATGTCAGGTAAGCCCACTCAAAGGCATGGCCGATGTCAAGCCGGCCCCCTGATAGGCTCGCAGTGGACTGCTGGGCCGCGGACAACTCTGCCCATTCAGCGTTATACACTTCGGGCAGACGGCGGTCTGTCTTACGCACCAATTTCGAGAGCACAAAGTCACCCACAGCCTGCGTCTCTTCGAGCAGGCTTGGAACCCCACCGGCGGTGCCGGCAGCCAAAAGCGCCTCAAATAGATGCATGACCGGGTTTTGCGACCTCATTTCCTCCGCACCCGCAAAGGCTTCGGTCATGCGCCAGATAAAGCCTCCATGTTGGTCGCGGAAGCGCTGCGTCAAGACATCCCAGGTATGCAGAAGGGCTTCTTGAAGGGCTTGATCCCCTGTGCAGTGGTAGGCATGGGCAAGGCCAAAGATCACAAAGGCATGGCCATAGCTGTCTTTGCGCCGGTCGCGCGCTTCGCCATCCAGGCCACAAGACCAGTACCAACCGCCGTACTTCCGGTCTCGAAAATGGTCCAAGAGAAACCGTGCGCCTTGCTCCACAGCGTTGCGGTAAGTCCGGTCTCCTGTCAGGGCGTACCCTTGTGAGAAATTATAGAGCAGACGGCATTGAGAAACGAGTGTACCATAATTCCGTCTGAGTGGGCGCCAGGCGCGGTCAAAATGTGGTAGAAACAAGCCTTCATCTGTGACAGCAGCCAGCCACTTGGGCAGGATCTCGTCCAACAGATGCCGCCGGAACCAGTTCAGGTCGAGCGTTGTAGAACACATTGGATGTAAATGGACCTTCCTAGCAGATAGCGAGTTGAGCAAGTGGCTTGCATCCGCTAATAGAGCAGTTGTCCCCCGCTGATATTGATGTCGGCGCCAACAATATGGCGCGCTCGGTCTGAGGCGAGGAAGACAAACATTGCCGCCACATCGGCAGGCTCGCCGATCCGGCCAATCGGGATTTGCCGGTGCAGCGCTTCACGCCGTTCCGGGTTATCGAGCCAGGCGGCAGTCATCGGGGTGTAGATATTGCCAGGCGAGACGGTATTGACATTGATGTTATAAGGCGCGGCGAAGCGAGCCACAGCCTTGCTGTAGGCAATAATCCCGCCAAAAGCCGCGCAGTAGGCAGGGATACTGGGGACGGCGCCGTAGGCAGTGAAGGAACCCATGTTAATAATCTTGCCGTAGCGGCGCGCCATCATATGGGGTAGCACTTCCTGGGTACAATTGAAGACACCGCGCAAGTGGCCGTCGAGTTGGCGATTGTACTCGGCTTCGTCGGTCTCCAAGATACCAGCGGAGGCGCCTGGCCCGGCAATGTTGCAGAGAATGTCAATCTGCCCCTCGCCGACCAACGTCCGCTCAACCATCTCTTTCACCGCAGCGCGCACTGAAACATCCGTGTGGATGAAGCGAGCATAGCCGCCGGTTTGCTGAATCTCACCGGCTACTCGTTCACCACGTTCTGTTTGAATGTCGGCCAGCACGACCTTGACGCCTTCTGCAGCCAACATGGTCGCCACTGTCGCGCCCATGCCAGAAGCGCCGCCGGTAACAATCGCCACCTTGTTCTCCAGATGCAGGTCCATAATCACCTCGCCTTTTTCCTGATTGGACTTAAATAGATTGGGAAATTGTCGCTACGGAAGAAACGCATTGCTGATTGGCCGGTTTTTTGTGCGAAAGAGACCTGCCTGTATACCAAGTAGCCGGACAGTCCCAAGAACCGACGGTCAGGGCAAAAAACTGGCAGTTGACAGGCAGGTCTCTGCCGGTTATAGTGTTGGAAACGTTACCGACAACGTTACCATAAACCCTCTATGCCTGTTTCGTCAACTGCCATGTCCATTCGCATTCAAGATGTCGCGCGCGCTGCCAATGTCTCTGTTTCCACCGTCTCGCGCGTTCTCAACGACAGATATGGTGTTGCTCCAGAGACCTATCAGCGTGTGCGTAAAGTCATAGATGACTTGGGCTACTCATCCAGCCTGGCAGCCAGGAGCATGCGTGGTCGCACCAATGTCATCGGTGTGATCACCTTCCATTTGAGCCTTTCGTTTAATACGGAAGTTATCCGTGGTATTGACAGGGTGGTAGAGGCGCATGGTTATGACTTGATGGTCTATACCAGCAACCGCACCAATCACAAGGGGGATCCGGCGTGGGAGCGCAAGGTGGTCACCCAATTGAATGGCAGCATTGTTGACGGCATGATTGTGCTCACGCCCTTGACAAGCAATTTGCCGGACCACCACCCATTAGTGGTGATCGAACCTTGTGATGAAGGCGGCTTTCCCGCTGTGCTATCCACAAACCGCGCCGGAACTCGTGAAGCGGTCGAATATCTGATCAACTTAGGGCATCGCCGCATCGGATTTCTCGGCGGCCACCCGAGGCTATTAAGCGCCCGCCAGCGGCGTCAGGGGTACGAAGACGCCCACCGGCAGGCGGGTTTGCCTATCCTGGCCGAGCTATATGCAGAGGGCAATTACTTGCGTGAAGGCGCGCTGACAGCCGCCTTCCAGTTGCTCACCCTTCCAGAACCGCCTACGGCCATCATGGCGGCGAATGACCAATCAGCGTTGGTCGTTCTGGAGGTCGCTCGCCAGCTTAGGCTTCGGGTTCCTCAGGACGTATCGGTGATCGGATTTGATAACATCCCGGAAAGCGCCTATACGGATCCCCCGCTCACGACTGTTGATCAGGGCTTGGTGGCGATGGGCAGCCGGGCGGGTGAGTTATTAATTCAGAGGCTCGAAGGTCGCCAGGTCGAGAACCGACTATTTGAGCTGCCTACACGGCTGGTGGTGCGCGAGTCGTGCCGCGCAATACCAGGCGCTACTTGAGGGAACAATGGATGTGCGCCTGGAACTGGCTTGAGGCTAGAAAGAGATAAAACGCTGTATTGACAAGGGGGGGGCGCCTCAGTATACTGTTGGTAACGTTTTCGAAAACGTTACCAATACTTCCAAGCCCTTTCCCAGATTGCTCGTATACGAAATTGCTCGTGTAGCCGAATTGTGTCTGTTTGTATTTCAACCTCTGCGTGCAAGCGCCGTCTCCCCTTTGCCGTCACTTTGCTTTGGCAGCAGTGGCCCTAGCTAGAGTAGCCTGTTGCGCTGTTGCTTTTGAGACTGAGTGACGGGCAAACCTAGAAGCGCTTTGCAAATGTTGCAAGGAGGAAACCATGTCCCGCGCTGTGGCGCGTGAGGCGCCTGCCCGTACCTCTATACCGGCGAGTACGCTCTCTCCTGCCTATGGCACAGCACTCCGGCGCCGTGAGGCCATGTGGGGGATCATCTTTGCACTGCCGTGGCTATTGGGCCTGGTCATTTTTGTCATAGGCCCGATGGCGGCCTCCCTCTACCTGAGCTTCACCAAGTATGATGTTGTCCGCTCGCCTGAATGGTTGGGCGTCGCGAACTATCTACGAGCCTTTACCGCCGATGAGTTGTTCTGCCCTCCTTGGGCCGTACCTTCCGCTATGCTTTGGTCGTGGTGCCGATCGGCACTGCTGGTTCCCTGGCATTGGCGCTGCTGCTGAATCGGGGACAGCCTGGCACGACGCTCTTTCGCACGCTGTATTTTCTCCCTCATTTAACGCCGATCGTAGCGATGGCCATCCTTTGGAAATGGCTGCTCCATCCTTCGGTGGGACCGGTCAACTACTTGTTGAGCCGAGTTGGGATCGAGGGACCTGGCTGGCTCTCCAATCCCGATTGGGCGTTGACCTCTGTGATCCTCATCAGTCTATGGGCGTACTTGGGCGGCAATACCATGCTCATCTTTCTGGCGGGCCTGCAAGGTGTACCGCAGGAGCTATATGACGCCGCCGAAGTTGACGGCGCCAATGCGTGGCACAGGTTGCGCCATGTCACCCTCCCGATGATCTCGCCTACGCTCTTTTTCAACCTAATCATTGGCGTCATCGGTGCGCTCAAGGTCTTTGCCCTGGCCTATGTCGCTACCCAAGGCGGGCCTTCTTGGGCGACCTGGTTCTATGCGCTCCACCTCTACCGGTGGTCGTTTGAGTACTTCGACATGGGCTATGGCGCGGCCTTGGCCTGGATCTTTGCGCTGATCCTGATTGTCTTGACCTTGCTCCAATTCCGGCTCTCGCGCGGCTGGGTTCACTACGAGGGAGGTGAGCGTTAAACATGGCGATCAAGAGCCGTCACCAGCCAGCCTTCAGCGTCTCCGTCCCTTCCGCGCCGGCAAGCCGGCGTCGCCAGCGACGCCTTGCCAATGGCGTTGCCTATGGGGTCATGGCTGTTCTAGGCGTTATGTTTATGTTTCCCTGGTTCTGGACCCTAAGCACCTCGCTCAAGCGACCGGCTG
>DATLZJ010000025.1:0-4536 GCA_035574055.1 Caldilineaceae bacterium | reverse complement strand
GCCATGCGCGCCCGGATGCAGGCCGTGCTGGCCGAGAAGTTTGACGTGCCGCCGGAGGTGATCGCCTTCCATGAGGGGCTGGCCTATGTGGACGAGGCCCGCCTGGCCGAGGTCAGCGGCCACGCCCCCCATCACGGCCATGCCGGCAACGGAGCGAATGGGAAGCAGGCGACCACGCGCCGCGCCATCTCCTTTGCCGAGGCAGTCCAGGCGCTGCTGGCCGAAGGCCGCGAGCCGCGGCTGCGCTATGAGTATTGGGCGCCCAAGACCCAGCCGCTGGGAACAGGCGGCGATATGCACTTCGCCTTTAGCTATGCCGTCCATGCCGCGCTGGTCAGCGTGGACATGGACACGGGCGAGGTCGTCGTCGAGCGAGTGGTCACCGCCCACGATGTCGGCCGCGCCATCAATCCCCTCAGCCTGACCGGCCAGATCGAGGGGGGCATTGTCATGGGCATCGGCAACGCCCTGACCGAGCATTACATCGAGGAGAACGGCGTGCCCTGGACGCGCCATCTGAGCCAGTACAAGATGCCCGGCATCAAGATGGCCCCTCAGATGGAGAATTACATCGTCGAGCACGCTACCGCCGACGGGCCTTATGGGGCCAAGGGCGTCGGGGAGATCAGCTCGATCCCCATCAGCCCGGCCATCGCCAATGCGATTGCGCGGGCGGTGGGCGTGCGCTGTCTGGCGTTGCCCATTGACCAGGATGCGCTGCTGCTCGCCATGCGCCGGGGCGAGACCGAGTTGGACCGCCGCTGGGGGGATTGAGCTGGATGGAGTCTTCTGCTCCACGCCATCTTTGCCGGCCAGTCCAACCGGACGGCCACGCTACGGACTGAGACGCTACAGGACTAAGAAAAGCGAGGAACCTCCATGAAGCGGATTCAAGTGCAGGGCGTCCATCACATCACCTTGATCGGCGCCGACCGGCAGACCTCGATTGACTTTTGGGAAGGGGTGCTGGGGATGCCGTTCATCTTTGAGCAGCCCAACCTGGACGTGCCGGAGGAGAGCCATCTCTACTTCGACCCCGGCGATGGGCGCTTGATCACCGTCTTTACCCGCGAGGACCGTCTTCCCGATCCGACGCCCAACCCGGAGGGGATCGGCAACCTGCACCACATTGCCTTCAGCGTCTCCCGCGCCACCTTTACCCAGGTCGCCGAGCGGCTGGAGGAGCGGGGCGTCCAGCACACCGGCCCGATTGACCGGGGCTTCATGGACTCGATCTATTTTCGCGACCCGCTCGGCCAGTTGTACGAGCTGGCCTGCTATAAGTTCGAGCCGCCGGCGGGCGTCAGCCACGGGGAGGTCTTGCTGGAAGCCCACCGGCTGCGCGTGGCCGAAGGGGCCTACAACATCACCGACGCCCATCTGGCGGACGCCATCGAGCTGCTGACCAAGCGCACCCGCCAGTCGTTGAGCGAAGAGCGCACGGCCAAACATGCATACACACAACGGGCCACATCCCCGTAGCGTATAGGACAGGTAGGGGTTTCACTCACTTCTACTACTGAATCCGGCCCCGGAGTTTGGGGTCCAGGTGGTCGCGCAGCGCGTCGCCGACGAGGTTGAAGGCGAGGATCGCCAGCGTGATCGTCAGACCGGGGAAGATGACCAGCCACCATTGAGGCCGGAACTGGTTGGAGAGCACCCCGCCCAGCATGTTGCCCCAGCTCGGCACCGGCTGGGGGATGCCTAATCCCAAGAAGCTGAGCGCCGCTTCGGCAAAGATGGCGCTGCCCAAAGAGGCGCTGCTCAAGACCAGGATCGGCGCGAGACACTGGGGCGTGATATGCCGGGCCATAATCCGCCAGTTGGGCGTGCCGATGGCGCGGGCCGCCTCGACAAAGGCCATCTCCTTGACCGACAACACCACCGAGCGGATCACGCGCACGGTGCCGGCGATGCCCAACAGTGTGATCGCTACAATCACGGTGCCAAAGCCGCCGCCCAACGCCGCCAGCAGCAACATGGACAGGATGATGCCGGGGAACGCCAGCAGTACATCCACGATACGCTGGCTAATGAGATCGAAGCTTTTGCCGATGTAGCCGGTCATCACCCCCCAGGCCAGCCCGATCAGCTTGCTCAAGAGGGTGGAAAGGATCGCCACCGATAAGGAGATGCGCGCGCCAAAGATCAAACGGCTCAACACATCGCGCCCCAAGTTGTCGGTGCCCAACCAGTGTCGCGCCGAGGGCGCCTGGCGCATGGCGCTAAAGTCGGCCTCCAGCGGATGGTAGGGCGCGATCTGTTCGGCGAAGATCGCCACAAAGACCAGGACGATCAAAAAGGCCGCCGCGACGGCGCCGATGGGCGATGTGCGGGCAAAGCCCCTGGCGTGCTGCCAGAATCCTCTGCCGGCAGCCAGCCGCTCGATCGAGGCCGGCCGGTCCAGTGTAGCCGCTGGTGTGCTCATGGCATCTACTCGTAGCGGATGCGCGGGTCTATCCACGCATACAGGATATCAATCGCCAGGTTGATCAAGACAAAGGTGACGGCAAAGAGCAGCGTCAGGTTTTGCACCATCATCCAGTCGCGCTCGACGGCGCCCTGGGCCAGCGCCGAGCCGAGGCCCGGAAAGCCGAAGGCGCGCTCCACCGCCACCGAGCCGCCCAGCAAGCCGGCAAGCGCCAGCCCAGAGAGGGTAATCACGGGCAAGAGCGCATTCTTGAGCACATGGCGCATCACCAACATCCAATCGCCTAAGCCTTTGGCCCTGGCCGTCCGTACATAGTCCTCGCGCAGCGTTTCCAGCACAGTGGTGCGGGTCATCCTGGCAATGAGCGCGCCGATGCCCAGGCCGATGGCGAGGGTTGGGCCGATGACCATCAGCATGTTCTCCCGCGGGTCTTCCCAAACCTGGACAATGGTGATCGAGGGCCGCCAGTTGAAGACCAGGACGGTAAAGAGGATCATCGCCAGACCAAGCCAGAAGCTGGGGATTGCCATAAAGAGCGTCACCAGGAAGCGCAGCACATAGTCGAGCCAGGACTCACGGGCCATGGCGCTGATCACCCCGACCGGAATGCCGATGAGCCAGGCCAGCAGGATCGCCAGCAGGGCGATCTGTGCAGTAATCGGCCCGCGCCGCAGGATCGTATCGCGGATGGGCGTGTCTACCCAAAACGAGTAGCCCAGGTCGCCCCTGAAGACATCGCGCATCCAGTCCAGATACTGCATGTGCAGAGGCTTGTCCAGCCCCAGGCTTGCCCGCGCGGCGGCCAGCTCCTCTTCGGAGAGCACATAGACGCCTTGCCCCTCGCCATAGATCATCGCCAGCGGGTCGCCGGGCAGCACGCGCATAGCGATAAAGATGACAATGGTCACGCCGAAGATGGTCACGACGGCCAGCAATAGGCGGCGAATCAGATATTTCAGCATGGATGGTGGTCTCTGGTAGGGTGCGATATCCTGCTGCTCGTGCCCGGTGAACTGGACACGAGCAGCAGACAGCTAATCTACCGGCGTCAGCGGTCCAGCCAGACCGTCTCAAAGCGGTCCCACTTGGACCAGGCGCGTTCCTCCAGGGATAGCCCCTTGACATAGTCATGCGCCAACACCGAGTGGGCGCAGAAGCCGATCAGGAAGAAGGGCGGGTTCTCATCGAGCATGTCTAGCCCCTGGTTTACCAGCGCCTGCCGCGCCTCCGGATCGGTCTCAACGGCCAGATCGTCGAGCAAGGCGTCAAAGTCCGGGTTGGAATAGCGCGACCAGTTCTGGGAGGCGCCGGTGCGGAGGTAGGTGTTCCAGAGCGGATAGGGGTCTAGGATCGGCGAAGCATAGGTATCGGACTTGAAGAGGGTGAAATCGCCCGCGCCCAGGATATCAGGCGTGCGCGGCCGCTCGACGACCTCAATGGTGCCCTCGATGTTCAGGCTGGTCCTGAGCAGTTCGGCGAAGGCAGGCACAGCTACCTCCGACGATGCAGCTTCCGTCCAGGCGGTGAAGGTGGTCTCAAAGCCGTCGGGGTAGCCGGCCTCGGCCAGCAGACGGCGCGCTTCTTCAATGTCCTCGGTCTTGTCGGGGCGATAGCCGGGCAGTTGCAGGACTTCCTCATAGGGCGTGGCCCACGGGCTGGCCGCGGGCAGCCAGCGCGAGACGAAGGCCGGCTCCCAGACGGGCGTGAAGGCGTCAATGATGGCCTGGCGGTCAACGGCTAGATGGATGGCCCGGCGCACGCGCGGGTCGTCGAAGGGCGGCACTTCATTGTTGATGGCGATCATGTGGGAGTTGAGGCAGGGCGCCTGGGCCGTCACCAACTCTGGCCGGGTTTGGCCTTCCTGCCAGGTATCCACCGAGACATTGAAGGAGAAGTCGGCCTGCCCGGTCAGCACCGCCGTCCCTCGGTCCGGCCAGGCCGGCACATGGAGCATCTCTATCCGATCTACATAGGGCAGCTCAGGGTTCCAATAGTCGGGGTTGGCTTCGAGCACCAGCCGCTCACCCTGGATATATTCGACAAAACGGAAGGGGCCGGTGCCAGTGGGCACGGTGACGCCGCGCAGGTCGTAGTCGTTGGCCTCC
>DATLZJ010000024.1:0-13155 GCA_035574055.1 Caldilineaceae bacterium | reverse complement strand
GATCCTGTCAATAGCGGCAAATCGGCGCGAACATGGACGCCAATGCGGGAACTATAGGACCTTGGGTGCGCACAGCGACGACTCGCGCACCTCGAGCTGGGTCGGCAGCACAAGGGTCTTGCCGGTTTGGTGATCGATCAGGTCGAGCAGCGCTTGAGCCGCGACACGCCCCATCTGGGCCAGGTCCCGAGCGATCACGGTAATGGGGGGGCTGTGTAGACGGGTCAGGTCGGTATCATCACAGCCAACCAGGGCGATATCGCGACCAACTGTGATCCGAAGCTCTTTCAACGCCTGGAGCACGCCGGCGAGGAGTAGATTGCCGCCGGCGATCAGCGCCGTTGGCGGCGGTCCTTGGCGGTCTGGGCCAAACAATTGCTGGGCCGCAGTGTAGCCTGCGCCGCGGCCCATGCCGAGCGAGCGAACCAGCGTGAGGTCCGGCGCCAGCCCGGCAGTCTCGAAGCCGCGCAGGTAGCCGGACAGGCGCGCCGCTGCCGGGTCAAAGTGCTCTTGGCCGCCCACCAGGGCAATGCGCCGGTGCCCTTGGGCCAGCAAGTGCGCCACCGCCGCCTGCACTCCCTGTTGGTGATCAGAGACAACGGCGCTGACGTGAGGGACGGGTAGCCGGCGCCGGTCCAGCATCACCGCAGGCAAGCCTAGCTCGTCTAGGAGCGCCCGCAGCCGGTCATCGGGACCATCCGCCGCCGAAGAGACGATCAGCCCGCTTACCCGGCGCTGGGCCAGAAAGTGCAAATAGTCCACGTCGGCGCTGGGGTCATTCTCCGAACAGACCAGCAGCGTGGCATAGCCGTTGGAGGCTAACACATCTGAGGCGCTGGCCGAGATGTCGGCGATGATGGGGTTGGAGATGGTGCCGACTAGAAAACCGGCCGACAGGGTGTTGCCCCGGCGCAGGCTGTGGGCCACATGGTTGGGCCGGTATCCCAACTCGCGCGCGGCCATTTCGACCCGCACCCGCAGTTGGTCTGAGACATGGGGATGGTTGCTGAGCACACGTGAGACGGACGAGATCGCGACGCCCGCTTGCCTGGCGACATCGCGAATGGTGATGCGACGGGGAGCGCTGCCATCCCAGGATGTGCCGGGTTGGGTTATGCCGTTACCGCCGGCGTGGCTTTGGGTCTCCGGCTTTCTCTTCGAGGCCATAGGCGTGTTTCATGGAAACAGGGGCATCAGGTTCGGCGGCGGGAGCGCGATGTTGCCCTATTCATGTCGCCCCCATTATAGCGCGGCTGTCAAGCCGTCAGGGCGGCCTTACCGAGGCGGGCTACAAAACCACAAGCGCAGATGCTCCTGCGGATCGCGCCGCTTGATCGGGCGATAGACAGGCGGGGCTTGAGGGGCAAAGGAAAGGCGCCGGCTGCCTATTCTCGCCGGGCAGGCGGCGCGGTGAACGCCTCGAAGGCCAGGAAGGTGGTGCGCTCGACCACAGCGCCATCGGGTAAATCGCTGCTCAGGGTGACGTCCACCCCATAGATGCCCGGCTCCTCCGGCGCGAAGGTCGCCGCGATGCCGAACGCGTTGGCCGAAGCCTGGATCAACTCCGACCAACCGTCCGGACGGTGGAGGATGACCTGTGCGCTGTCGAGGGGAAGCGCCTCCTCGCCCAACTGCAAGGTCGCGGTCAACTCGACCTGCTCTCCGACGCCGGGGAGCTGGTTGCTGAGTCGCGCCTCGATGGCCGCGCCGCCCACATAGTGGGCTATGATGGCATATTCCGTGCCGAGCGGCGGCGTGCGCTTTGTGGGCCGCACGGTGACCCGCCAGGGGCCGGGCCTGGGGTTCTCGAACCCGTAACCAAGATAGAGGAGGGAGGCAGGATCGTCAATGATGGTCAGCCCGTGGGTATCCGGCTCGAGGACGATGACGTTGCCGCTGGCCCCGCGCACCGTGACCGTCAGCGAGCGGCTTGGGTCGTAGAGGCCGAAGCTGGCGACCGCGACATCATTGTCTATGTGGATGACATGCTCATTGCCCTCTTCACTTGTCACCACGCCGGTGTAGATGCGGCTGAACTGCACCAGGTCTTCATCGGCGCTGAGGGCCGGGCTGATCTGCTCGCCCCGGTTGGTGAACTCGCTGCCCGGCTTGCGCAGCAAGGGCGCAACATAGTCGGCAAAGAGCGACTCGGAGGTGTTTAGCTCGGTGTGCAAGATGGGCACCTCCACCAGCTCGGCGGGAATCGCCGCCGCGCTCGCCAGCGAAACCACCAGATCATTGGGCGTCGCGCTACAAGGGGAGAGGAGCCGCCGCTGGATCGGCGTGCCCGCAAAGATGTAGAAGGGGACCTCGCGCCGCTCTGTGATTTGGGGATTGAAGACATTGCGGACGTAGCTGGAGCGAAGCTCGAGCGCGGCGGGCTGGTATAGGTTCAGGCTGCCGGCCAGAATGGCGCAGTCGCTGCCCCCATTGGGCGTGCCCAGCATGATCAGCTGCGCCACGTCTCGCTGCTCCATGATCCGGTCAATATAGTAGCGCGCGATCAAGCCGCCCATGCTGTGGCCGATCAGGTCCACCTGCTCGGCGCCGGTTTCGGCCTTCACATTGGCGATATATTCCGCCAGGATGGCGGCGTTCTGGGCAATGGTGTTGGTCTTGATCCGTGGCTTGAGGAGGTTGCCGGTATGCATGGTGCCGGTCACCTGCCCATC
The DNA here is from genome assembly GCA_035574055.1 of Caldilineaceae bacterium. GTDB lineage: Bacteria > Chloroflexota > Anaerolineae > Caldilineales > Caldilineaceae > QEUY01. Next base: position 10,483 of record DATLZJ010000024.1, on the reverse strand, counting down.
GCCCACTGCGTAGCCCTGTAGCCCCATCCGGGCCAGGTATCCGGAAGGTCCCAGGTAGGCGTCCCAGGTGGTGTAGCTCGCGCCGAAGCCGTGGACCATCACCACCGGGCGCGGCTGCACCGTGACGGTCAGAAAGGTGATGAGCCGCCGCTGGACGGTCGCATAGATGGTCCGCTCCGGTTTGACCTGCTGCGCATTGTCCCAGTACCAGCCCAGAGCGCCGGTGGGTGGGGTGGTGCAGCTTTGCCGGCCTGCGGGGATCTGGCAGTCGCCGATGTGGTTGGCCTCCTCGTCCAGGTAGAAGGTGACAGTCATCGCCTCTTGGACGGCTTGCGGCATCTGCAGCGCGAGACGAACGAGGTCCCCGTCGGTGAGGCGCTGGACCGGCTCGCCTGCCTGGTTGAGCAGCGTCAATGGGCGTGCTGCCTGCGCCGACGCAGAGATGAGCAGCGCCATCATCAGCAGTAGACCCAGTAGACACGACGCCAAGACACGGACCATCATCCCCCTCCTTTTTCAGCGGCCACTCTGGATGGAGGCTCCCCTGTTTTAGAAGCTGTTCCAAGTCAGCAGCCTTGGACTCAAGCCGCGCCCGGCACACGCTCAGCGCGGCCAGGGCGCAAAGGCATTCTTGACCCGGCTGAGGAAGGGCTGCAACTGGGGTAGGTGGCGCACCAGCACGCTGCCCATGGTGTTGTCGTCAATCCAGCGCATCCCCTCAGGTGAGTAGACTTCGGGCCGATAATCGGCGGTAAAAAAGCGATCGCTCTTCAAGCGCCGGGAGGCCATCAAGATAAAAATGCGGAAGGCTGTATCGCTGAATCCAAAGCCCGGCGGCGTTGGCTCGGCATAGAGGCCCACCATCAGGTCCACCCGGTCAATGTTGCCGTCGTAGACCTCGGCAATCTCCTTGGCCCACTGGGGATTGGTAGTCAGCTCGTCAAAGGAGGCGACGCGCGGCTTATGCACCAGCTCGCGGAAGCGGTTATAGCGGGGGATGCCGCGCTCCCGGTCGCGCAGGATGTCCACCGCGCCCACATCCAGCCGCTGGCCGTTGGGCCGCGTCAAATCCTGCAAGAAGCGCGGATAATTGTGCAACTGGATCGCGCCGGGGTGGCTTACGCCAAAGGTATAGGCGACGTCGGCCATGCTTAACCCCTGGTCAAAGAGCTTGGCGGCCTCGGCTTCCGTCGTTTGCATGAAGGGGACATGGAGCACTTCTGCGCCGGTGGCGACGCTGCGGAAGGTCAGCTCGTCGGGCAGCAGGGGATGCAGCCGGTAGACTGCGGCAAACTCCTCGGTGAGCGCATAGGGTGCGCCGTGATGGTCTGGCGGCGATCCCATGATCCCGCTGATCAGGTCACTGCGGCTGATGCGGCCAAAGAGCCGGTAGAGCCGTTCGCCGGCCAGCCCCCACCAGTTGGCGCGCATCCCGATATGTAGGGCTGGGTGGGCGAGGATGCCCGGCGTCCATTCGACGGTATGAATCTTCGCCATCAACGCCGCATTGACCAGCCGCGCTGTCTGGAAGAGCTGTTCGTCCGTCCAGCTTGGATAGGCCGCCCGCAGCCGGTCGCAGATCGCATTATGCTCCAGCGTAAAGAGCGTGTGCAGCAGCGTCAGCCCGACCCACCAGTTCTCGGTAAAGCCGGTCAGCGGCACGCCGGTCGCCGGGTTGAGGCGCAGCATGTTGTTCTCGATGATCAGCTTGCCGTCTTCAAAGCTGCGCAGCGACGCCAGCGTCTCGGCGTCGCTGCCATAGATAGCCGATGCATCCCACCAATGGGAGACCTTGTTGAGGAAGGTCGGCGGCCCGTCGTCGCCGGTAGGCGCTCGCGTCGGGTCGGCGGGCGTGCGTGGGATGCGCATGGTGCGCTCATACCAGGGATCATCCTCGGCCAGGGGGAGTTGCCAGGGGTTGTCATCGCCGGCATCGCCGTGGTTGAACCAGTCGTGGGTCTGGAACTGGATCCAGGCCGCGGCCAGCAAATTGAGTGTGGCGGCCGGCACAAAGCGGTCGCGGCGCAGCAATGTTTGGCTCACGACACGCGGGCTTGGCTGTAGAAGCAGCGGCTCTGTCTCCGGGTAGGACTCGGCCAATGGGAAGTTGCGGCCAAACCTGGACCATGCACTACCCATCTCGCGATAGCCCAGGTCATTCCCTGCGCCATCATGGGTGCGGATGTATCGCTCTTGGGGCGTCCCCGCCAAGGGCAACGCCTGTGGCGCCGGCTTGGGCGCTTCCGGTAGGTGTAGCTCCGGCTGGCGCGGCTCTGGGGGAGTGTGGATGACCAGTGTATTGGTGTCGTGGAGGTTTTTGGCTCGCAGCTCAATGCGCAGCGCCACAAAGTTGAGCACAGCCACCCAAGTCGGTAGTGTGTACCAGGGCCGTCGCCGGTTGACGCGGCGGAAGGCCGAGAGCAGAAGCCGCTGCCCCACCGACAGCCGCAGCGGCGCCACGCGCGGCCTTGAAAGCTTGGACGGCTGCGCTGTGGCCGGCTCGACCGTTCCTGCCGTCGCTTCTCCCAGTTGCACTATTTCCTCCGCGCTCATCGCTGTGCCTCCTCCTGGGTTTCCCCAAATGCAGCCGTCCCGACAACCGGTTCTGTTCAGAGTGGGTGTCCAGCCAATCTCAATCTAAATCTATACGGGAAAGATGAAACGTAGGATGCCGGCTTAAGCCTGTGCCCACCTGCCTGCCTGGCCGCCGTCGCAGCGAGGTGCACGGGGTACGCATAGTATAGCAACGTGGCGCCGTCGCGCAAGCTACTTGATGAGGGGTTGGCCGGCGGGAGTTGAGCTAGCGCACATAAGCGCGCGAGAGCCGGCGCTCCATCCAGCGCACCAAGCGGGTCAACAACACCACCAGGAGCAGGTACATAAAGGCCAGCATGGTCAGCGACTGCATGTAGAGGAAGTTGCCGCTGAAGTAGAGGCGAGTGAGCTGGGTCATATCTTGGACGCCAAGGATGGCGACCAGCGATGAGTCTTTGACCATCGCAATGAAGTCGTTGCCCAGCGCGGGCAAGATGCGGCGGATGGCCTGGGGCAGAACCACCAGCCGCATGGTCTGGAAGTAGGTCATACCCAGCGCCTTGGCCGCGTCGTACTGACCGTGCTCGATGGACTGGATGCCGGCGCGGAAAATCTCGGCGGAAAAAGCCCCATAGCCGATGGCGAGGGCGATAATCGCCCGCATTTCGCCGGGCACCTCGCGGGTGGTAATCGGGACCCCCAGGGCGTTGAGGGCGCCGACGGCAAGCGGGGTCAGGGCAAAGGCGACATAGAGCAACAGCACCAGCATGGGAATGCCGCGCGTCATTTCGACATAAAGCGAGGCGATGTTGTGGAGGATAGGGTTGGCAGCGGTGCGCATGACGCCGACGACCAGGCCAATACAGAGGGCCAGGGCGTAGGCGCAGATGGCGACCGTCAGGGTGATGACGATCCCTTTGAAGAGGATGCGCCCGGCGAGCAGGTCCTCCGGCGTCTGGCCGGAGATGAACCAAAAGGTCTTCTGCATCTGCTCGTTGGTCAGGATCAAAAAGATGATATAAAGCCCGACCAGGAGGGCGACGATCAGCCACCAGGGCCAGTCGGCCATCCGGTCGAAGGACCCCAAGAGGCGCGATGAGCCGGCAGGTTGGGTGCGTGTGTTGGCGGCCATGGAGCGGTTGCTTTCTTGCCGGCTAGCAGGAACCGGCGCAAAAAAGGACCCTAAAGGCTTGAGGGCCTTTAGGGTCGTGCCTTCGTTCCTCGTGGGTCTATCTACTCCGCCGTCTCTTCGGTGACAAACCACTTCTGGAATAGCTCGTCAAGCGTGCCGTCGGCCTGCATTTCGCGCAGCGCCCAGTTGACCGGCTCCACCAGCGGGCTGCCCTTGCCGAAGATAAAGCCCAGCTCCTCGCTCTGCACCGCGTCGCCGGTGATCTTGAGCTTGTCGGCGTTGACGCCTACATAGCCGATGCCCGCGACGTTGTCAATCATAACGGCATCCACATCGCCGTTGATCAGCGCCTGGACTGCGGTCCCGAACTGGTCATAGGCGACGATGCGGTCTTCGCCCACCAGCGCCACGGCGGCGTCGTAGTTGGTGGTGCCGAGCTGCGTCCCGATGAGCAGGTCGGGGTTGGCGGCGAATTCCTCCGGCGTGGTGAAGCGATCCTCGTCAATCCGCACCAGCAACACCTGGGACGAGGTGATGTAGGGGATGGAGAAGTCCACGTGCTGCGCCCGTTCCTCGGTGATGGTGATGCCGTCGGCGCCGACGTCATAGGTGTCAAAGCCGCCCTCGCCGCCCATCGCGGCGATCATGGCGTCCCAACTGGTTTCAACAAACTCCGGCTGGCAGTTGATGCGCTCGCAGACCTCGGCAAAGATGTCGTAATCATAGCCGACCGCTTCGCCGGTCTCCGGGTCAATGTAGTTGAAGGGCTGATAGGCGTTCTCCACCGCGATGCGCAGCACACAGCCGTTGAGGTCGGGCGCGCCGTCGGCAGTTTCGGTGATCTCGGCTTGGTTACAAGGGACGCTGGCGGCTGCGCCGCCCGGCGTCTGGACCGGCTGGCAGGCAGCCAGGAGCAGGACGGCGAGGATTGTACAGAGTGTGAGTACGCTGGTTTTTTGTTTCATAAGTGATCCCTTCGGGTGTGTGGCGAATGTCTTGGTCAGAATTATGCATACTACCTGGCGTGTGGTCAAAAGGAGTCTGGTATAATGGCGTGAAGTTGAGAGTACAGGATCGGGTCCGGCCCCTGCCGGACTCGGTTTCTAAGGAGATGGGAATGGCGACGATTGTGCAGCAGGCGGGCGTGCGTTCCCGCCGCTGGGACCTGCTGGCTGTGCCGGGGCTGCGCCGTGTGCTGCTCTGGAAACATAGCCGGACGGCCGTGCAGGCGGCGCTCTTTGTCCTGGCCGCGCTGATGGTGGTGGATGGGTTGCTGGGCAGCCAGCTTGCGGCCAAGAACCTTTCGACCGTGGCGGCCTGGGTCCATTACCGGGGCCTGATCATTGTGGCGTTGTTGCTGGTGGGCAACCTCTTTTGCGCCGGCTGCCCCTTTCTTCTGCCGCGCAAGCTGGCGCGCTGGCTGGGCCGGCCCACGCAGCGTTGGCCGCGCCCGCTGCGCAACAAGTGGCTGGCCGTGGTGGGGTTATTGGGCATCCTCTTCATCTATGAGCTGTTTGACCTGTGGGCCAGCCCCTGGCTGACCGCTTGGGTCATCGTGGCCTATTTCGCCGCCGCTTTTGTGCTGGAGGCGTTCTTTACACGCGACAGCTTTTGTCTGTATGTCTGCCCGCTGGGCACCTTCAATTTCCTCTACAGCACGGTCAGCCCCTTTCAGATCGGCAGTCGCGACCTGGATACTTGCCGCACCTGCACCGGCAAGGAGTGTATCAACGGGCGCTGGGACGAACAGGGCAATCTGGTGCAGCAAGGTTGCCAGCTTGAGCTATATGTGCCTACCATCCGGAGCAATCTCGACTGTACCCTCTGTCTGGATTGCGCCAAGGCTTGCCCCTATGACAACGTGGCGCTGGCGGCGCGGAGGCCGGGCGATGAGCTGTTCCGCCAGAACTGGCCCAACCGGCTGGACCTGGCGCTGTTGGCGATCCTGGCGGCCTGCGCCGGGTTGGTCAACGCCTTCGCCATGACGCCGCCGGTCTATGCGCTGGAGCAATGGCTGGCGCGGGCGCTCCATACGAACCAGGAGTGGATCGTCCTGGGGCTGGTCTTTCTCGCTGGGGTGGTGGTTGCGCCGCTGGCGCTGGTCTATGGCGCGGCGTGGATCAACCGGCTGACGGTAGCCGCCGACCGCAGCCGCTCGTTGGCCCGGCTCGTCATGCGCTATGCCTATAGCTTTGTGCCGCTGGGTTTTGGGGTATGGGCGGCCCACTACCTTTTTCACCTGCTGGTCGGCCCGTTGACGATCTGGCCTGCCCTCCAGAACTTCTGGCCGGCGGTGACGGGGACGGCGCTCTTGGGCCAGCCCAACTGGACGCTGGCAGGGGCATGGGTTCCCTCCTTGGGCGCGATCCAGGCGGTGCAGATAGCGGCGATAGCCTTGGGGCTGGGCATGGCGCTGGCGGTGGCCTGGCGGGCGGCGCGGCGCAGCCACCGTGAGCAGGCGGCGGCATGGATCGCGTTCGCCCCCTGGGCGCTGATCTTGCTGCTGCTGGCAGGGCTTGGCGTCGCCGTCTTCCTGCTGCCGATGGAGATGCGCGGGAATGTATTGGGCTGATCCCCGGCCCTGCACATCCCTTGTCAATCGTCTCCAGTTAAATTTTCTCTAGGAACTGCTCTGCATCCCAGTCCCATTCACGGCTGACGATCTCCACGTCGGTCATGCCGCTTCCTTCATCAGGCTGGGCGCGGACCGCGACATGGCCGAGGCTGTCCTGAAACTCGACGCTCGCCTCGTCCCGGTGGATCAGCTCAAGCCCCACACCGGCAGGGCCAAAGTAGTCAACCGCCTTGTCCAAAACCTGCGCCGCGCTCTGCTTGGTCTTTTTACCCAAACGGATCACGGTGTATCCCTCCTTTCATCCTTACACGGCTTGCTTATACAGGGATTGTAGAGTCTTACACTGCTTGATAGCAGCGTTCCAGGCATAGCGGCCATATACGTGTGGCGATAGAATATGGGTAACGATCAGCTAGAGTCGCTTCACGTCGAGATTGGCCGCCAGGGACATAAAAAAAGCCTCTTGTGTTCTACGGCGTCTGCGGTTATACTCGCAGCACCGTCTCTCTCAGCTCCTGTATTTTTTTCGAGTTGCTACCATGCTCGGCTGCTATGGCAGCAGCCGGCTCAACTAATATTCTGCGCTAGGCTAAGGTGCACAAACTTCAGCACCAAGCATTCGGGGGTGGAGGCGCCAAAATGCCTCGGCAAGCGCCGAGCACTTGGGGCTATGATCACCTTTCCGTGCGTTTGCGTATCGCCAGCCAACGTGACACAAATCCATTGAATTGGGTCTCCAACCAAACAAAGCGGCCTTCAGCCTCTATAGCTTTCGCCGTGTAAGCGTATTCGACGCGTAACCGGTGTTGTAGGTGTTGCCGGCGTTGAGCGAGCTGTCTGGCTGTAACGTGCATTGTCGGATACCCCGTTGAATACTCTTCTTTGAGTAACTGGACCGGCGCCGTTGCTTGCTAACACATCGAAACAAGCGCCATGAGCATCAATCTTCAGATTGCCACAGCCTTCATCTTTCTACTCCTAAACATTATCCTGCTGCGCATCATCCTCAGCTTGGGTGGGAAAGCGTATAACAAGCTTACGAGGTCAGCCCCACCAGCCGCATCCATCCCTGGACAAGGGACGCTGGACCCGGCCGACATTTTGGGGAGAGAGTTTTCCTACGCCCAGAGCACGGCCAGCGAAGCCATGCGCGACCGGCACACCATGATCCAGTTTTATCTGGTGCTTATCAGCATTGTCGCATCGGGCGTCATTGCGCTTGTCCACGACCAAGTTGAATCGTCCTGGACACTGGGAACGCTGCTGCTATGGCTGTTGATCAGCATCGGTTGGCTCTACTTCCTCAAGATTGTGCGGCTGCGCCAGGCCTGGCATGAGAGCGCCCGCACGATGAACCAGATCAAAGAGTTTTATTTTCTACATGCGAAGGACCTCGACAGCGCCATGCTGAGGAGCGCCTTTCGCTGGCAGGCGCATACATTGCCGGCCCCGGGGCAACCCTGGACTCTCTTTTTCCTTTCGGCCATGGTCATCGGTCTTGTAGATAGCGTCGCCTTTGTCATCGGCAGCATGTTGCTGAACTTCGCCAATGTGCGAGCCTACCCGCTTCTGGTCGCCGGCCCGTTGGTGATCATGGGTCTGCTGTTCCTGGGCTTTCACGTGTGGCTCTACTTCGCTTTTCTCAGAGAGTAGAAGCGCCATTGCGCTCTTGACCACCGGGCCGAGTGTAGCTCTGCTTGAAACCCCTTTGGAGAGAGAAAATGCCGAGCACGTTAAGTGAGACCGACTGGACAAGGCTTCTGGCGCGAATCAAGCGTGGCAACTGTACACCCTTTCTAGGCGCTGGCGCCGCATACCCAGCGTTGCCCTTAGGCTCCACCCTTGCTCGAGAGATGGCAGAACGACACCGATATCCGCTGGATAATCCCCATGATTTGGTCCGCGTCGCACAATACTTGGCAGTAGAGAACGACCCAATGTTCCCAAAGGAAGAGGTGCTGGATCGCATTGGCAGCGCCCAACCGCCCAACTTCAATCTGCCTGACGAGCCGCATGGTGTGCTCGCCGATTTGCCGCTCCCGGTCTATATGACCACCAACTACGATGATTTTATGGTGCGCGGCTTGTCAAGTCGCGGCAAACAGCCCAAGCGGGAACTGTTCCGGTGGAATAGCGACTTGACGAAGAACTACACATCTATCTTTGATACCAGAGCAGATTACCAGCCGACCCCCGCAGAGCCGGTGGTTTTTCACCTGCATGGCCACAATGAAGTGCCAGAGTCGCTTGTGTTGACCGAGGATGACTATCTTGATTTCCTGGTCAATCTCTCTAGTGACCGGTACCGGCTGCCTCATTGGATCGAGCGCGCCTTGACCGGTTCGACATTGCTGTTCATCGGCTATAGCCTGGCAGACTGGAACTTCCGTGTGCTATTCCGCGGCCTTGTCCGCGTGCGCGAGCAGAGCCTGCGCTACGGCAACTTTATGGTCCAAGTCTTGCCCCTGCCCGCAGAGGCGCCCGAAGAAGAGCGACAGCGCGTGCAGCGTTATCTGGACAAATACTTCGACGAAGAGAAAGTACGCGTCTATTGGGGAACGGCTACGGAGTTCTGTCAGGAGCTGCGCGAGCGCGCCACCGCCGAAGGAGTTCATCGTGGCAGTTAAATTTCAGATTGAGGCTCCCTATGTCGGGCCGCGCCCGTTTGAGCGGCAGCATCAGGCGCTCTTTTTTGGACGTAACCGCGAAGCCCACGAGTTGGTGTCGCTGGTCATCGCCCATCGGGCGGTGCTGATCTATGCACCATCGGGCGCGGGCAAGACTTCGCTGCTCAATGCCGGCTTGCTCCCCCTGCTAGAGGAGGAAAGGTTCGAGATCCTGCCGCCGGCGCGTGTCCAGGGCGTGATCCCGCAAGACCTGTCGGCGGATACGATTGCCAATATCTATGTCTTCAATGTCCTGATAAGCTGGGCAGAGCCGGATGCCGATCAGGCCCAGTTGGCACAGATGTCTCTCGTGGAATTTCTGGCCGGTCGCGAGCACCTGGTTGACGAGATCGATCTGCCCCAGCCTCGGCTGATCATCCTTGACCAGTTTGAAGAGCTTTTTACCGCCTATCCAGAGCGTTGGCCGGAGCGGGAAGGGTTCTTCCGTCAAGTGGATAACGCATTAGCCGCCGACCCGCTCCTGCGGGTGCTTTTCTCGGTGCGTGAGGATTACCTCGGCCAACTGGATGGCTACAGTGCTTTCTTGCCCGAACGTTTGCAGACGCGTTTTCGATTGCCGCGTTTGGGCCGCGTCGCTGCATTGGCTGCCATCACCCAGCCGCTGCATGGCACCGGCCGCTCTTTTGCCCCCGGCGTGGCCGAGAAGCTGGTGGAAGAGTTATTACAGGTGCGTGTGGAAACCGCAGCCGGCGCTACGGTAGTCGTCGAGGGGGAGTACGTCGAGCCTGTCCAGCTCCAGGTAGTCTGCCAGAGCCTCTGGCAAGGGTTGCCGCCTGATGCCGCTGTCATCACGAGCGACCATCTACAGGCGTTTGGCGATGTTAACCAGGCCTTGTCACAGTTCTACGAACGCTCGATCAAGCAGACCGTTCAGGCGACGGGCGTCCGGGAAGGGGATCTGCGCAACTGGTTTGAGTTCAGCCTGATCACGCCCGCTGGGACACGCGGCACCGTGTACCGCGGCGCTGGACAGAGCGGTCCCATCCCCCATGCGGCGATGGACCTGCTGGAAGACCTGCACCTGATCCGGGGGGAATGGCGCGCCGGCGCCCGCTGGTACGAGCTGACCCACGACCGCTTCATCGAGCCGATCCAGCAGTGCAACGAGCGCTGGCTGGAGCAACGGCGCGAGGCGGCGCAGGCGTGCGAGCGGCTGGAAGCGCAGGCCGCCGAGTGGGTGCGCATGGGCCGCGGGCGGGGTGGGTTGCTGGATGAGGTCGAGCTGCGCGACGCCGAACGGTGGCTGCCGATTCTGGCCGAGGCTGACCTGGGCTACAGCGAAGATGTGCCGGCGCTGGTCGCCATGAGCCGCGCCGCCATCGAAGAGGCGGAACGCGAGCGGACTGCGCGGCAACAGCGTGAGCTGGCCCAAGCACGCGCCTTGGCGGAGGCGCAAAGCCGCCGGGCGGAGGAGCAAGCCGCGGCGGCATCACGCCTGCGCCGGCTTGCCCTTGCCCTCGCCGCCGTCCTGCTCTTGGCGGTTGTAGCGGCAGTCGTCGCGGTGCGCAATGCGCAGGAGGCCGCCGCCGCCAGAGCCAACGCGGAGCGGAATCA
>DATLZJ010000023.1:0-3279 GCA_035574055.1 Caldilineaceae bacterium | reverse complement strand
CAGCGGGCCTGGCTACGCTGCTGGCCGGAACGCGCCATATGCAGGGGTGGGTGGCTGCGCTCGGCTGCCCTCTGGCCGGGCCGGTCCAAGCTACGCCCGCAGGGATGGCTTGGTTGGCGAACGCAGCCGGAGATGGGTGGCTGGCGGCAGGCGACGCGGCCCTGGCCGGCGACCCCCTGGGCGGCCAGGGCGTCGCTCAGGCGCGGGCGTTGGGCGAGCAAGCGGGCGCGACGCTGCTCCAGGATGGGCCGGCGCGGGCGGCGGCGCTTGCCGATTATCAGGCGCATCTGAGCCGCCGGGCCGCGACCTACCGCCGTCTGCTGCGCCAGGTCTACAGCGCCGAATGGCGTTGGCCGGAGGCGCCCTTCTGGGCGCGCCGCGCAGTCGCCTCAGACCCTGAATAGGTTGTTGCCGGGCGCAACGGGCCGTGCCTGTTGTCTGACCGCCGCCGGTGTGGTATGCTGTCTGTTGGCGTCTCCCCTTGTTCGCCGTTGCGCCGATTGACAGAACAAAGGCGGCTGTGTTACCCTGTTGGCCGGCCTAAGTGGTCAGACCATTTTGCCGAGCATCCGGCTCCCTGGCATTCCTGAGCCACACCATCGTCCCGCCAACCGGTGGCATTGCTGTCTGCGTCCGGCGCAGGGCGATGCTGGGCGCCGTCGTCGCGTCCTGGCAGTAACCCAATCTCACCCACCTACCTTGACCACCATGTCCACGCCGGCCAGACCTAACCTGCTCTACATTCACAGCGACCAACATTCGCCCTATGTCGCCGGCTGTTATGGGGACCCGCGGGCAGAGACGCCAACGCTGGACCGGTTGGCTAGCCAAGGCGCGCGCTTTGAGCATGTCTACTGCGCCTCCCCCATCTGTGTGCCCGCGCGCATGTCCATGCTCACGGCCCGCCACCCCTACCAGAATCGAGTCTGGACCAATGACCATATCCTCGATTCGGGCATCCCCACCCTGGCCCACGCGATGGGCGCTGCCGGCTACCGGCCGGTGCTGGTGGGGCGGATGCACAGCATCGGGCCGGATCAGCTTCACGGCTATGCCGAGCGCCTGGTGGGCGACCATTCGCCTAATTTTCCGGGCCTTGGCGGGGTCGATCGGGGCGTGCTGGACGGGACGGCAGGCCCGGCGCGCATCAGCCTGGAGCGGTCCGGTGCAGGCCAGTCGGCCTACCAGGTCCACGACGAAGATGTAGCCGCGGCGGCGGTGGACTATCTCAACCGGCTGGGGGTGCAGCGCCGCGCCTACGGCCACATACCGCCCTTCAGCCTGTCGGTGGGCTTTATGCTGCCCCACCCGCCCTATGTAGCGCGGGCCGAGGACTATGACCGGTACGCCAATACCATCACCCTGCCGGCCCGGCCCGAACCCTTTGACCAGGTACGCCATCCCTACTTGCGACGCTGGCGCGAGCATACCGGCATTGTCGAGGTCAGCGATGCGGAGACGCGGCGAGCGCGGGCGGCCTACTGGGGGCTGGTTCACCGGCTCGACGCCCTGATCGGCCAGATCGTGGATGCGCTGGAGCAGAATGGGCTGGCCGACAACACGTTGATCGTCTACACCTCTGACCACGGCGATATGCTGGGCGAGCATGGGCTGTGGTGGAAACATGTCTTCTACGAGGAGTCAGTCAAGGTCCCCCTGATCATGGTCTGGCCGGGAGTCATCGAGCCGGGCCAGCGCTGCTCCCGTGTCGTCAGCGCCCTGGACATCACAGCCACCTTGCTCGACGCGCTGGCCGCGCCGCCGCTGCCGGGTACGCCGGGGCGCAGCTTCTTGGGGCTGATCTCCTCCGTCCGGCCCTCGCCGGAGTGGGAGGACGTCGCCTTTTCCGAGTACTGCGCCGACCAATACACGCCCGACGGCGAGTGCTATCAGCGCATGGTGCGCCGCGGACCGTGGAAGCTCATCTACTACCATGGCATGGAGCCCCAGTTGTTCAACCTCGCCGAGGACCCCGGCGAACTGGTGGACCTGGCCGCCGACCCGGCGTGCAAGGAGATTCGGGCGGAGCTGACCCTACGCGTTCTTGCCGAGTGGAACCCCGCAGCCATTGCCGGTGATCTAGCCCAAAAACGGGCAGAGGCCGCCTTGCTCAAGGGCTGGGCGCAGCAGACCCAGCCGCCGGAGCAGTATCGTTGGCCCCTGCGCCCAGAGATGAACCGGCTGGACGGCTGGCCCGCCTAGCCGAGCCGGAGCACCAGGATTGTATCGCCCCCCCAACGTTGGCCTCAACCAACGATGCATCTAACCAGTGCTGTATTCAACGAAGGACCGCTTACCCAACATACCATTCATGGAGAATGAGGAGGACTGTATGCTGAATCAGATGCGCGGCATGGGCAAACTAGCCATCGGCTGGCGCCAACTGTGGGTTGTGGCGCTGATCGTAGCGTTGGTTGCAGCTTGTACCGCGCCGGCTCAACCGGCGCCAACCGGCGGTGAGACCGGCGCCGCCCAGGAGGGAGAAGCCGCCGAAACGCCTGCCGAAGAAGCGCCCGCAGCCGGTGGGGATGAAGTCTTTACCTACTGGGGCGGCCTTATCTTCTCGGAGACGGCTAACCAGATGCTGGTGGACCGCATCAACCAGTGGGGCGATGAACGTGGCATCGAAACCGATGTGGTCATGATCAACCAGAACGAGACCGTCCAACGCGTCTCGGCGGCCATCGAGGCGGGCACGCTACCCGACGCCCTGGATGTCGGCCGCGGTTTCATGTTGCTGCTCAGCGAGAGCGGCCAGCTTGAACCGCTGGACGACCTCTATGCCGAGATTGATGCGATGGTGGACTTCCTCCCCCTGGCGGAAGAGGCGGTCAACCCGGAACGCTACGGAGGCCACATCTACGGCATCCCCATGAGCCTGGGCGGTAATGTGCTCTTCCGCCGGGCAGACCTGCTGGAGGCGGCAGGGTATACCGAAGCGCCCGCGACCTGGGAAGAGTTGGGCGAGATGGCGCGCGCCATCAACAACCCGCCTGAGGTCTATGGCATGGGCTTTGCCCTCTCCAATGTCGGCGACGGCAACCTGACCACGACCATGCTCCAATCCTGGGGTGGGCGCATCGCCAACGACGAGGGTACCGAATGCACCCTTGACAGCCCGGAGACCCGCGCCTTCTTGGAGTGGATCACCACCGCCTATAATGATGGTCTCTTCCCGCCCGATGCTACCACCTGGGACGGCGCGGGCGACAATGTCGCCTACCAATCGGGCACGGCAGGCTTTATCGCCAACCCCGGCAGCGTCTATCTCTACATGCG
>DATLZJ010000022.1:0-6158 GCA_035574055.1 Caldilineaceae bacterium | reverse complement strand
TGCGCAGGTCGAGGTCTACCAGGACCACGCGGCGCCCCTCCTGGGCAAAGGAGACGGCCAGGTTGGTCGCCACAAAGGTCTTGCCTTCGTTTGGGCCGGCGCTGGTGATCATCAACGACCGGATCGGCGCCTCGACGCCCGCCATGCGCACCGAGGTCCGCAAGGCGCGGAAGGCCTCGGCGATGGGAGAGCGGGGGTCCATTACCGTTACCAGCGAGTTAGCGCGGCGGTCGCCGGCGGCGCCGGCGACAAAGGTGATCGCGCCCTGGGTGGGCAGGCCGTACAGCTCGTCCAACTCTTCGGGCCGCTTGACCGTGTAGTCCAGGTAGTCGAGGAACCAGGCCAGGCCGACGCCCAGCGCCAATGCGCCGATCAGCGCGGCCACCAGCGGCTGCAGGTAATTGTGATCAATGGGCGTGGTGGGCAAGAGCGCCGGGTCAACCACGACAATGGTGTCTACTTCGCCGGCCGGCTCCTCAAAGGCGCTCGCCAGCGCATTCTGCGTCTCGGCCAGGCTCGACAGCACATTGACCCGCTCGGTCCGGTAGGCGATCATCTGGTCGCGCAGCGTCAGGATGCGCTGTGTGGTCTCCGCCGACTGGGGTCCCTGCTCCAGAGCCGCGATCTCCTCCGCCAGCAGCCGGAGCTGGTCATCATAGTAGTCCAGCTCTTCTTGCAGCACCTGGATCAGCTCATTCATCTGGGCCTGGCGCGCCTGGGCCTCTGGGCTGCGCAGGGCCGCGGCCTTGGCCTCGCGCTGGGAGCGCTGTCGCTCCAAATTGTTGTCAATCAACATCTGGGCGGTCGTGTTGGCCAGGAGCTGGGCGATCTCCGGGTCGGCGTGGGTGGCGGTGATGCGAAAGATTTGGGTGTCGCGCAGGAACTCGCCGCGGATCGAGCGCAGCACCTCATTGACCGAGATTTCGACCGGCATCCGCTCGGCCACTTGTGCGCCGAAGGAGCGGGTGCGCATGTACTCGATGTAGGTGTTCGCCAACGGCGCCAGGGCATAGTTCACCTGATAGGAGAGGAGCTGGCCCAAGGACGACGGCGTGATGATCATGGTGGTCGAGGTGCTATAGAGCGGCACCTGGCTCTGCACATAGTAGAGCGCGGCAAACTCGGCCATCAGCGCCAGCAGCAGGATCAACAGGAGACGTTTTCGGATGATCTTCCAATACGCAAGTAGTTCCACAGTGCCCCAGCTACTTTACTCTAGCGTTAATACTCTAGCGTTAATACTCTAGCGTCAATGTCGAGGGTGGGCCTGAGGGGTGCGCTACTTCACCCAGACCGGGTCCCAGTCGTTGAACTCGTTGTTGCTCAAGTTGGTCTGGCCGCTGCCGTCCGCGTTCATCACCCAAATCTGCTTGCGGGCGGAGCCGCGGTTCGACCAGAAGACGATCTTGGTCCCGTCGGGCGACCAGCTTGGGTGCTTGTCCCACTCCCAATCGTTAATGGTCAGGCGGGTCAGCTCGCTGCCGTCTGGGCGCACGGTATAAATCTCGTCATTGCCGGCGCCGGTCGAGACAAAGGCAATTTTGTACTCAACCGGCGACCAGACCGCATCGTAGTTGGCGCCGCCGGCGGTGATACGCAACGGCCTTCCCTGCTCTTGCAGCGGCGCAACAAAGAGGACAAAGTTACTGAGCTTATGGGCCGGAATGCCGTCCAGCTCTTGGTCGGAGACCACCACCTGGAAGCGCCCATCGGGGGAACGGTCCTGGCCGAGGCGAGAGACGTGGTAGACCCAGTTGTCGGGCGCGGTGAGCACGGCTTGCTCGCTGCCGTCGGGATTCATGAACATCAACTCGCCGTCGGGATTGCCGGTGCGGTCCGAAAGGAAAAGGATCTTGCCCCGCAAGTAGTCGGGCACCGCGGTCGGCGTCGCTGAGGGCGTCGGGGTTGCCGTCAGGTCGGAATAGAGAATAAAGGGCGGTGTGGCGGTGGCGGCAGGTGTAGGCGTCGCCGTCCAGATATTGACGGGCAGCGGCGTCGGCGTCCCCATAACAATCGCCTGAGCCGTGGCAATCGCCAGTTGCCAGGCGGCCGTGGCCTCATTCTCCGGCGTGGGGGTATTGGTGATGATCACCGGCGTCACCCAGTTCGGCGGCAGCGGGGTCGGCGTTGGAGTGGGCGTGGGCGTCTCTGCGCCGGTATAGGGAACCGCCTGGGCCGTGGCAGTCAGCCGTTCGGCGGCCAAGGCCAGCAAGCTCGCTTCATCCTGTGGCGGAATGATGACGACTTTCGGCGTGGGGGAGGGAGGCGGCGTTGCAGGCGCCGGCCCGGCCACGATACGCAGCAGCGGGCCACGCGCCAGCGAGCCGGCCCCATACCCGCTGTCCCAGGAAAAGAGGCTGTTCTCGCCGCTATCCGGCCCCAGGATGCGGAAAGAGACCCGCCGCTGGTAAATCCGAGCCTCCAACAAGGGCAACGCCTCTGGCGGGAAGAAGAAGGTATTCTGGCGGAGCCGCCCCAGCTCCCCGACCCCCACCGGAAAGACTAAGGTAGCCGCTGCGCTGTCGGGCCGCGAGAGCCAGTGGAAGTCACGCTGGGGCCACTCCTGGTCGAGCCAGGGTTCCAGGAGCTGGACCGTCCATGTCCCAGCGGCGCCCAAAAACTCATCGGACAGCCCAACCAGAGTCAAATCCGCATGGAGGATGGGCGTCCCGGGGGCAAGCGACGACAGGTCGAACTGAAACGCGCCGACATGCACCTGCCCCTCATAGACGCCCGCGTAGATGTTGTAATCGCCAAAGTGATTCGGCTGCTCGTCGGCGCTCCGCGCCCAACCCACCGCGCCGGGGGCAACCGGCGTCAGCAGGATCACCTGGCCGCCTGGCGGGGGCGGCACCTCAGGCAGCGCCAGCGGAATGGGCGTGAAGGTAGGCGTCGGCAGCGCCACCGTTGGAATCGGCGTTGGCGTTGAGGTCGGCGGCAGAGGCGTTGGCGAGGCCAGGGTGATGGCCTTGGTGGGCAGCGGCTCCGGCTCCGGAGCGGATTGCGCGCTGATTGCCACGATGGCCCCAATCCCTATCAGGATCACGCAGATCGCCAGCCACGTGATTAGGTTGTTCTGACCGGTCATAGGGGAATCACTGGTCGCGCCCCAACTACTGCAATGGCGAGGTAACCAGACAACCTGATCCCTCGAACGATACCGACGACGCAACGGCCGGGTACGACGAACGTATCACCATGGTAGCAAATGGGCTGTCCTTTGCCAAATACCCGCTACGCCGGTCTGGACCGGCCTGCGCCGCTAACGCTGGACAAGGGGTATCCGCGTCTGTACCATCTGGTCCAGCTCACCCACCCACAGCACCTTGCTCAACCCATTGTTCTCCTCGGCGGCATCGCCCAAGGCGCCGTGAGTGATGATCTCGGCGCTCAAGGTCTGCATGCCCATAGCCAATGGCCCAGGCGTCCAGGTAAAAGTCAGCAGCTCTTGTTGGCTGCAGCGGGCGGCTAGCGCCGGCAGCGTCTGTTCGCCGATCAGCGTCCGCCCTAGGGGGCTACGGTCCCACCAAAGCCGCACGGTCAAGGAGTGCGCATCTGCATTGCCCCGATTATGCACACGAACTTGGATCGTGATCGCCCCCGGCTCATCAGGCTCGGCCACACGCGCCGGCGATACCTCCAGGCTACGAACTGCGCTGTCCGTATACAGCCGGTAGAATGGCTCAATGTAATTGGCAAAGTCCTCGCCAAACCTCAGCAGTGTGCCCTTATCGTGGTCGAAGAGGCTGCCATTGGACCCCCTCGGCTGGTTTGGCACCGGTTGGGCCGGCGCCTGCATGACGGCAAGCGCCGCATCCCCCACCTGGCCTGCGCGCACGCTGGGCACATAGAGCTTGAAGCCGCCGGAAGCGTGCTGATAGAAATAGTCATTCAAGCTGTACCAGGCCCAGCTTTGGACAAGCCGGTTGCCGTCCTGCGGATGTCCGAGTTGCGGGTCGGTGTGCTCCAAAAAGAAATCAAAGCTGGCCAACATGAAGTCGCGCACGAAATTGTAATCATACCGGACACTGCCATCCGCCTCGGCAAAATAATCAGGCGGCATGAGGATACCATACTCCGAGACGATCAAGGCCACATCCCGATAGCCATGGCGCGCCATCCAGCGCCGGAACTCGATGATCTGCGCCTTGAAAAGCTCAAAATCGCCATGGTCCCAGACCTCGAAACGCATCCCCTCGTCGGCATAGGGCATCATACCGGGCGGGATGCCGGCGCCCCAACTGTGAGGGTCTTCACGCAGGATGAAATTATGCACATTCCAGAAATCAACGGGGGGCTTGACGCCGAAGCGCGCCTCATAGCTCTGGACAAAAGCATCGAGATAGCGCAGCCGGATGGGCGTCGCCTGGATTACAGCCGCAGGCCCCACCGCGGCGAGTGGGTCGCTATGCTTGATGACGGTGTAGGTATCGTGATAGATACGCGCATAAATATCCGGTGCAATCCCATCCTGCAAGTCACGGTCCGGCTCGTTGCCGATCATCCAAATGGCGCCTGGGTTGGCGGCAACCAGCCCCTTCACCCTTAGCTGCCAGTCACGCTGCTGGAGATCCGAGACGCGCAGCACCTGCACATAGGACAGGCCGCCCGGCGTCGGCGGGTCATACTTGGCCGCGTAGTCCAAGTACCACCCGGCCCTTGTCCGCGCCACATCATAATCGGTCACCTCTTTGCCGTAATCTCTGATGACATTCACCCCGAAACGGTCATGGGGCGAGACAAAGGGCGGCAACGGGGTGCAGGCGGTGGCGGCCCCCTGAGCCGCCGCCGATTCAGGCCAAAAGCTCAAGAGCGCTGCCATGAGCAAAAGCAGGCTCGCCAACTTGCCCCAGGAACAGACTCCTCGTCGGGTCCAACCGCTTGCCGCCCGCCCTATTCCCTGCTTCCCTAGGCCGGTAGAACGGGGCTGAAATGCCCCTGCGCTCCATCTCTTGTTCACTTGTCTACCCTGTTTCCTCCAGCTTCCACGCTTGTCTGACCACAGCATTGATTTACGCCAGCAGGATAGGCGCCGAAGCTATCTTTGCAGTATACTTTTGGCAAGGTTGCGCTGGTATTCAATATACTAACATGGGGCGGCGTCGCCCAAGCGACAATTGAAGTAGAGCGGAACAAAAATTCTAAGCGAAATGTTGTACAGGGACAAATGGATAGGGAGCGTCGAATGAGGCTGCCGGCAGATGTCAAGCTACGCGCACCGGAGACGGTCGAGATCCGCACCTTTGACGACGGCGAATCGGTGCTGCTCAATCTAAAGACGGAGCACTACTTTAGCCTCAACGCCACCGGCACCCGCATGTGGCAGGCCGTCACCGGCGCCGCTTCGGTCGAGGCCGCCTATCAACAACTCCTTGGGGAATACGCAGTGGATCCGGCGGAGTTACGCCGCGACCTCGAAGACCTTGTGGCAGAGCTTCTCCATCATGGCCTGTTGGAGAGCGACCATGGCGGTTGAGCGCAGCCCCCTTTTGCGCAGGTTGCGGGCTTTCCTCCGGCTGCCGCGTGCCCAGCAGGGAGTGTTCCTGCTCTGTGTGATTGCGTTCCCCCTTCTGGTCGGCGGCCTGCGTCTCTTCTCACTGCGCCGCTGCTACGCCTTGCTACGCGCCTGCTCCCCGGAAGCGACTGGCCTGCCCTTCACTGACAACCGATCCCACACGGCGCGACAATTGACCGAAACCGTCGAACGAGCCGCCCGGTATGGCTTGGTGCGGCCTACCTGCCTGCCGCGCTCGCTGCTGCTCTGGTGGCTCCTGCGCTGGAACCGCATTCCGGCCGACCTCTGCATCGGCGGGCGCCTGGCCGGCGGCGTCTTCGCCGGCCACGCCTGGGTCGAATCCGCCGGCCAGGTCCTCAACGACACCCCTGCAGTGGTAGACCGCTACCCGCTCTTCTCCCGCCTCAACACGACCCGCTAAATCACAGCCCAATACTCCAAGCAAATATCCCCCTCCCAAGGCGGTAAAGCGTCTATGCGTTTGCCGCTTTCCGCCAGTGGACTGACAGCAAACGGAAAGGATATACGACAAATGTATGAGCTATATTGAGGGCGCATATATCAGAGCGTCCTAGGCATACCTTGGTGGAGTAGTCACCCCGAGCGGACTAGGCACCAGTGACTTCATAGGAGGAAACAATGA
>DATLZJ010000021.1:0-2962 GCA_035574055.1 Caldilineaceae bacterium | reverse complement strand
GGCGGTTGGGGTTGAGGTGGTTGGGTCTGGGGCGGTTGCTCCTGGCGGGGCGGCGCCGGCGGCTCCTGTGGGGGCGGTTCGGGCTGCCGCCGCGGCTCTTGCACGCCCTGGCGCCGGTCGGGCGGAACCGGCTCGCCGGTGAGGGGCGGCGGGTTGGTGAGCAACTCGGCCAGCCGGTCGGTGATGGGCGCCTGGCTGTTGAGCCGGGGCGGCGCGGGCGGCGGCGCGTCGATTTTACCGTTCAGAAAGGCATTGCGCGCAAAATAGAGCGTCTCGGGCATGGCCTCGAACTGGTGCAGCGCCTCCACCACATTGCGCACATTGACCGTGTAGCCCTCTCCCTCACGCACCATGCCGGCGCGCACGGTGTTGAGCGTGCGCAGCACTGCATCGCGCGTCTCCAGCGCCAACCGGCCCCAGTTGCCATAGGTCTGGATGACCACATACTCCAGCAGCTCAGTCAGGTCCTCGCCGGCAGCGGGGTAGAACATGCGCGTCACGGCATAGACGGGCGGCTCGACTGCCTCCAGCATGACCAACAGCGCCTGGACTCGCACCGGCGAGAGGTTGGTCATCCTGGGGCGATGGCCGCGCAGCTTCATCGTGGGCCGCCGCGCTCGCAAGACGGCTTGCTTGACCTCGCCCAGCGCCTCCAGCTCTTCGCCGGCAATCGAGACGATGGCCTCCTGGCCGGCCAGCCGCTCCAGAAAGAGCAAAATGGCATCCTCGCTCTGGGTGACATGGGCCGAGGCCAGGGCGCGCAACGCCGTGCCCAGCCGGAGCCGCTCCTCGTCCAGCCAGGGGCG
This sequence comes from Caldilineaceae bacterium, assembly GCA_035574055.1. Classification (GTDB taxonomy): domain Bacteria; phylum Chloroflexota; class Anaerolineae; order Caldilineales; family Caldilineaceae; genus QEUY01. The sequence goes on along the minus strand of DATLZJ010000021.1, from coordinate 2,156 downwards.
CAGGCGCGCTAGGATGCCGGCGTCCCAGCGCTTATACAGCTTGAGCATTACTTTTTCCAGTAGTTCATCAACACTGATGTTGACCACGGTGCGCTGCCCCCCTACGCGGTTGCTTGTCTTGATTGATTCGACATGGGAAGGCTTGAAGATGGCATGATAAAAAGGAAAAAATCTCAGAAGAAAGCTTGAAGATTCGATTATAGCATAATAACACAGCCGGCTCTGCCATGCAGCGCGGCGCCGCGGGGCGGTTCGGGTCCCATCGGGCGCCGCGCTGCGTGAGCCATCTCACGGAGAAAGCTGCTCCGGTCCGCCTGGCCCGCCTGCCGGCCCCCATCCTATTTTGACACCCTCCCCTGCGCTGGCCTAAAATCACCAGATTGGAGTAAGCCAAATGCAGAAGAGGTTGCCGGATGAAACGCCTATCCACCAACGAGATTCGTCAAGATTTTCTAGACTATTTCAAGTCCAAGGGCCATGAGATCGTCGAGAGCAGCAGCCTGGTGCCGGCCAACGACCCGACCTTGATGTTCACCAACGCCGGTATGGTCCAGTTCAAGGATGTTTTTTTGGGGCTGGAGACGCGCCCCTACACCCGCGCGGCCACCAGCCAAAAATGCCTGCGCGTCAGCGGCAAGCACAACGACCTGGATGCCGTCGGCCCCAGCCCGCGCCACCATACCTTCTTTGAGATGTTGGGCAACTTCTCGTTTGGCGATTATTTCAAGCGCGACGCCATCCGCTATGCCTGGGATTTGCTGGTCAATCGCTGGGAGCTACCGCTCGAGCGCCTCTGGTTCAGCGTCTATGAAGACGACGACGAGGCCGAGCGTCTTTGGATCGAGACCGGCGCCGCGCCGGAGCGGGTGCTGCGCTTCGGCAAGAAGGACAATTGGTGGGCGATGGGCGACACCGGCCCCTGTGGCCCCAACTCCGAGATCCACTTCTATTGGGGCGATCTGGCAACCCAAACGGCGGACGGCGTTAACAGGGACGACGAATACCTGGAGATTTGGAACCTGGTCTTTATGCAGTATGACCAGCGCCCCAACGGCGAGCTGGCGCCGCTGGCCGCGCCCGGCGTGGACACGGGCGCCGGGCTGGAGCGGCTGGCAAGCATCCTCCAGGGGAAGGACAACAACTACGACACCGACGCCTTTGCCCCCATCATGGACCGCATCCAGTCGCTGCTGGCCGCGGATATGGCCCACCGCCAGGCTCACCTGGCGAAATACCGCGCCATCGCCGACCACAGCCGCGCCATTACCTTCTTGATCGGCGACGGGGTGCTGCCCGGCAACGAGGGGCGCAGCTATGTGCTGCGGATGATCTTGCGGCGGGCGGCCCGCTTCGGCAAGCTCCTGGGCTTCGACCGGCCCTTCCTGGCTCAGGTCGCCGAAACCGTCATCGCGCAGATGGGCGGCCACTACACCGACCTGCCGAAGAAGCGTTCCTACATTCTCCAGACCATCACCGACGAGGAGGAGCGTTTCCACCGCACGTTGAACATGGGGTTGAGCCTGCTGGACGATCTCATGGAGCGGCAGCGCGCGTCCGGCAGCACGGTCATCCCTGGCGCGGAAGCCTTCCACCTCTGGGACACCTATGGCTTTCCCATTGACTTGACACGCGATGTGGCGGCGGAGCAGGGCTTCACGGTGGACGAGGCAGAGTTCCGCCGGCTGCTGGCCGAGCAGAAGGAAAAGAGCCGCGCCAGCGTCCAGGACAAGGGCTTGCTGGATGTGAGCGTCTACGCCCGCGCCCTGGCGCAGATGCAGCAACGGGGGTTGGTGGACGAGGGCGGCGTCAAGCACCGCATCTATGAGAACCTGGCCGAGGTGGATACAGTGGTCGGGGCGATCCTCCGCGGGGGCGAGTTGGTGGACGAGGCCCATGCCGGCGATGAGGTGGAGATCGCGCTGCCGGAGACGCCCTTCTATGTGGAAAGCGGCGGCCAGATCAGCGACACCGGCGAAATCTACTATTTCCCGGAAGACACCGACCGGCCCGTCTTTGTGGTCGAGGTGAACGACACCCGCCGGCGCATCCCCGGCCTGATCGTCCATGTCGGCCGGGTCGTCCAGGGCACCGTGCGTGTGGGCGACTCGGCCGTTGCGGCCATTGACACCGAACGCCGTTGGGACATCATGCGCAAC
>DATLZJ010000020.1:0-8940 GCA_035574055.1 Caldilineaceae bacterium | reverse complement strand
ATCATCAGCATCTCGGAAGATGCGCTCTACGCCGTTCCAAAATCATACCGGGATGCGGCGCTGGCGCTCGGCGCAACCCAATGGCAAACCATCTGGCGGGTGGTGGTGCCGGCGGCCCGCTCTGGGATCACCATTGCCACGGTGCTGGGCATCGGCCGCGCCATCGGCGAGACCATGGCGGTGATGATGGTGACGGGCAACGCAGCCAACATCCCGGCGCTCGGCTGGGGGCTGTTCTTCCAGCCCGTGCGCACCATGACGGCCACCATCGCTGCGGAAATGGGCGAGGTCGCCCAGGGCAGCCTGCACTACCAGACGCTCTTTGCTATCGGCATCGTCCTCTTTCTCATCACCTTTGCGATCAACTCCCTGGCCGGCCTGCTGATCGGCAGCCAGGGTCCGCAGCGGCAGGATAACCTGTAACGGGAGCTCCTATAAGGGAAAAGCCATGTCTCGCCAACACATCAACCGCCTTGCCCAGGTGACAATTACGCTGGTCGCCACACTGGTTGTCGTACCAATTGTGCTGGTGATCCTCTATGTCGTCGCCAACGGCTTGGGGGCGCTCTCCTGGGAATTCCTCAGCACAGCCCCGCGCAATGGGATGCGCGAGGGGGGCATCCTGCCGGCGCTCTTGGGCACCGTCTTCCTGACGCTGGGCACCGCGCTGGCCTCATTTCCGCTGGCGATTGCCACAGCCATCTACCTGGCCGAGTATGCGCCGGACAATCGGCTCACCCGCTGGGTGCGCCTGGCAATCGTCAATTTGGCCGGGATTCCCTCCATCGTCTATGGGTTGTTTGGCCTGGGGGCGTTTGTCCTGTTTCTGGATTTGGGCACCTCGATCCTGGCCGGTTCGCTGACGCTGGGGCTGATGACCTTGCCCGTCGTCATCAGCACGGCTGAAGAAGCGATCCTGGCCGTGCCGCGCGAGTTTCGCACCGTGAGCCTCAGCCTGGGCGCGACCCAATGGCAGACGATCCGCTACCAGGTGCTTCCCCATGCTCTGCCCGGCATGATCACCGGCGTGATTTTGGGCCTCGGTCGCGCCGCCGGAGAAACGGCGCCGATCTTGTTCACGGTAGCGGCCTTTTACCTGCCGGAGCTGCCCCGCTCGATCTTCGACCAGACAATGGCGCTGCCCTACCATCTCTACGTCATTGCGACACAGGTGCCCGGTATGCCGCTCTCCCTCCAGTATGGCACGGCGCTGGTGCTGCTGCTCGTCGTTCTCTCCTTGACGCTTGTGGCGACCACCCTGCGCACCCAGATGCGCCGCCGCCGGGAGTGGTGAATTACATGAATCCCTCCCCATTGCCCAAGACCGTATCGCCCAAGATCGCCATTGAGCATCTCTGGTTCACCTTTCCGGGCGGAATCCATGCGCTGAAGGATATTACCCTTCAGATTCAGCCCAACGAGATTTTTGTGCTTTTCGGGCCGTCGCGCGGCGGCAAGTCTACCCTGCTGCGCGTGCTCAACCGCCTGTCCGACCTGAGCGCGGGCGCGCAGCGCAAGGGGGTGGTACACGTGAACGGCCAGGACATCTTCGCACCCAGCGTGGACGTGACCCAGTTGCGCCGCCGCCTGAGCATGGTCTTTGCCATCCCCACCCCCCTGCCAGGCTCGATTTTCGACAATCTTACCTATGGCCTGCGCATGGCTGGCCTGCGCGATGCCCAGGTGATCGAGGAGCGCGTCACACGCGCGCTGAAGCAAGCGGCCCTCTGGGATGAAGTAAAAGACCGGCTGCACAGCTCGGCCTTTGCCCTCTCCGGCGGCCAAAAGCAGCGGCTCTGCCTGGCGCGCAGCCTGGCGCTGGAACCCGAAGTGATCTTGCTGGACAATCCAACTTCGGGGCTGGACCCGCTGTCCACGGCCACGGTGGAAGAATCATTGCTGGAGCTGAAGGAGCGCTATACCATCATTATGGTGCCCCATAGTGTGCAGCAGGCAGCGCGCGTGGCGGACCGGGCAGGCTTCTTGCTGGACGGGGAGCTGATCGAGGTGGGCACGCGCCAGCAGATCTTTAGCAGGCCCAAAGACAAGCGGACAGAGGACTATGTGGTCGGGCGGTTCGGCTAATGTGGCGAATTCGATGGTGACAAGTCGAGCGATGACCAATCAGGCTGTGACGGACAAAAACAAAATTCACAAAAACAAAATTGAGGTCAGGAACTTCAGTTTTTACTATGGCTCCGTCCGAGCGCTCTCTGACCTGACATTGCCGATTCTCGAAAAGCAGATCACAGCGCTGATCGGTCCGTCGGGCTGCGGCAAGTCCACCTTTTTGCGCGCGCTCAACCGGATGAACGACACAATTCCCGGCGCGCGCGCCGAAGGCGAGGTGCTGCTCGACGGTCAGAACATCTATGCGCCGGATGTGGACGTGACGGAGCTGCGCCAGCGGATCGGTATGGTCTTCCAGCGCCCCAACCCGTTCCCGCAAAGCATCTACAACAATGTTGCCTTTGGCCCGCTCGTCTTAGGCCGGCACAAGACCCAAGACCTGGCACAGCTCGTCGAGACGAGCCTGAAGGATGCGGCGCTGTGGGATGAAGTCAAGGACAAGCTGCACACACCGGCGCTCAACCTGAACCCCGGCCAGCAGCAACGGCTCTGCCTCGCCCGGACGCTGGCCGTGCAGCCGGAGGTGATCCTCATGGACGAGCCATGCTCGGCCCTTGACCCGATGGCGACGTTGCACATCGAAGACCTCATGCGCCGCCTGGCCGAGCACTATACGATTGTCATCGTCACCCACAACATGCAACAGGCGGCCCGCGTCTCCGATTACACCGGTTTCTTTTGGCTAGGCAAATTGGTGGAATATGGCCGCACCCGCGATCTCTTCTTAACGCCTAAAGAAGCCCTGACCGAAGCCTACATCAGCGGGCGGCAGGGCTAAACGGGCATCAGGCATGGCCGGCTCATTTACAAGTGGCTGAACAGCCTATGACGAGTTTCTATCGTTACCAAAGTGAGCGAATCCGCGTTCATCAACGGTGAAATGATGTCGCTCCATCAGCGATTCCAGCCGGCCTGCCGCAATCTCCTGCTCGATCTCGGCCTGATGATCTAGATAATAGCTGATGGCGTCATATACCGCGGCGGCGCTCAACTGCGGGTGTGCCTCGACAATTTCGTCCACTGTTTCGCCACGCTTGTACAGTTCGGCAATGTGACGCACAGGGATACGTGAGCCTTTGATGATTGGACTCCCGCCACATACCTCGGCCACGCGTACAACGTGGGGATGCTCTGTCACTTGGATCTCAGGTGACGACTGGGAATTGGCCTTCATTACGCCGTCACCGCCTCCTCCAGCGCCACGGGTGTCAGCCAGTTCCACTTGTCCTCCCGCTCGCCGCGCACGATGCCGAAAAAGACATCCTGGATGGCCTTGGTGATGGGGCCGCGCGTGCCGTTGCCCACCGGCATCCGGTCCACCGAGCGCACCGGCGTCACCTCGGCGGCGGTGCCCGTGAAGAAGATTTCCTCGGCCAGGTAGAGCATCTCGCGCGGGATGGTCATCTCGCGGATGGTATAGCCCAAGTCGCGGGCAATGGTGATGGCGCAGTTGCGGGTGATGCCGCCGAGGATGCTGTTGCTCAACGGCGGCGTGTAAATCTCACCCTTGTAGATCAAGAAGATGTTCTCGCCGCTCCCCTCGGAGACATAGCCGTTGACATCCAGCGCAATGCCCTCGTTGAAGCCATTGTCCTTGGCCTCCATGACAATGCTCTGGCTGTTGACGTACTGGCCGCCGATCTTCGCCAGCGCATTGAGGGTGTCGGGGGCCATGCGCCGCCAACTGCTGACCTGGACATCTACGCCCTTCTCCAATCCCTCATCGCCTAAGTACGCGCCCCAAGGCACCGTCGCCAGGATCGCATCCACCGGGCAGCCGCGGCCATCCACCCCCAACGTGTTATAGCCGCGGAAGACCAGCGGGCGCACATAGGCGCTGCGCTGCTTGTTGGCGCGCAGCACATCGGCAGTCACCTGCATCCACTCGTCTACGCCGAGGGGCGAAGGAACACGGGCGACCTTGCAGCTAAAGAGCAGCCGCTCGAAGTGCTCCGGCCCCCGGAAAATAGCCGGGCCGTTGGCGGTGTCGTAGACGCGGATGCCCTCAAAGACACTGCTGCCATAGTGCAGCGCATGGGAAAAGACATGCACCGTCGCCTGCTCCCAGGGAATGATCTTGCCGTTCATCCAGATATAGTCAGCCCGCATGGCCATAGATGAAACTCCTTTGTCGAGGTAGAGATAGGCGGCCTGTCAAGCCGGTAGCGTGGGCGCCACCGAAGCACGCTGCTTCAGGCGGTTTCTTGTATGGAAATCGGTTGGCTGGAAATCGGCTAATTGCAGCCAGTGCCCGCTATTATACAGAGGGCAAAGGCCTTTGTCATGTTTAGCAGAACGAAGCGAGGCTCTATCATGGTACTTCAAGCGCAGGTTGGGATTGCAGGTCATCCGCATGATTGTCACGTGATTCACGCACGGCGCTGAGGGGGGACGCTACTTGCTACGTGCCGGCGATTGGCGCAAAGAGCGCTCGCACTTGCGGTAAGTTGAGAAATGAGGCTCTCAACTCTGGTGTAGGCGTGTGTGCAGCGATAGCCTCCACGATTCCCCTCGCCTGGCTGCGCAGATGCTCTGCCTCCGTCGCGTCCGGCGCAAGCTGGCTGAGGCTTAAGAGAGGCGGCCACAGACTGAAGCGCGCGCCCAGGGCGGTCGCCTCGACAACGGCTTGTTGCAGGTATTCCTGCGCCGTCTCTCTTTGGCCCAGGGCCAGCATCGCTTGCGCTTGCAGATAAAGCGCCTTCGCCAGATGGCTCCGCACGCCAAAGCGGCGTATATCGCGCAGCCCAGTGTCTAGGATTGTCAGGGCGCGTCCAAAGTCGCCTTGTTGGAGCGCCAATTCTCCGTTCGCCAAAACAACCTCAAGGAAGAAGAGTGGAATCCATTCGCCGCTCGGCTTGCGATTTACCGCGCGAAGGGCTGCTTCAGCCTCGGCTACTCTGCCATACCACAGGTGAAGTTGCGCCAACCGGGTCAGCACATAGTTTTGGAAGAGGGGCACCTGGGTCTCGGCAACGCTCAAGGCGAGATGGGCGGTCTCCAGACTTTGTTCCAGGGCGCCGAGGCTGCCGTAGACCAGGGCCAGATCAGCGCGGGTAAAGGCCTGGGGGACTGCAAAGCCGGCCAGCTCGCTCAGGCGAATGCTCTCCTCCATGACCGCAATCGCCTGGTCCGGCAGCCCACGCTCCCAATAGGCCAAACCAACGATGTGGCGGCTATAGGATTGTCCCCACAGACTGCCGGCCTCGCGGCTGATGTCAAATGCTTCCTGGGAGAACGCAATCGCCTGCTCATATTCGCCGGCGAAAATGCAGACGAAGCAGGCGTTCGATAGACTATCGGCCAGCATCGGCAGGTTGCCAAGCTCGCGCCAGAGGTCGCCGGCTTCCTGTACCGCGGCTTTGGCCTGATTCAGGTCACAGATCGAAGCGTAGCATAAGACCAAATCGTTGAGGGTGAAGGCCATCTGCTCGCGCCGATTGAGCGCACGCGCTAATGCAAGCGATTGTTCTCCAGGAACTATTGCCTGGCGTGCGCGCCCGGCGTAGAGGTGAAGCGTCGCCAGATTCCAGAGGATTTTGGCTTCCGCAGCCTGATCGCCCACCTCGCGGGCCAGGCGAAGGGCCTGTTCCAACAGGGCTTGCCCGTGAACGGGGTTATGAACAGGGGTAAGGGTCGTATACAGTGTAATTTGGCATGTCAGCGCGACCAGCTCCATTGTGCGGTCCCCGCGCCGGCAAGCCAGCCCATTTAGCTCTTCATAGAGCGCCAGCGCCCGGTCAAATAGGGAGCTTAATTCGAGGGCGCGACCCAGCCGGGTATACAAATGGATCATGGTCTCGCTCGCGACTTCGCCGCGTTTTGCGATCTCTACAGCCTGGGTGTAATGGGTGATCGCTTCGGCGTTCGCATACATAGCCGCCGCGGTATCGCCGGCGATGGTAAAATATCGCAACGCGCGCGCATCATCCCCGGCGACGGCAAAATGGCGGGCCAGCGGTAGGGCGACACTCTCGGCGTGGTCCCCGTACAATTGCTCGATGGCTTGGCCCACCGCCCGGTGCAGATAGACTCGCTCCACCAGGTCTAGCCCCTCGTACAGGAACCTCTGAAACAGGATGTGTCGAAAGCGGTACTGAGATATAGTCTGCCCACTGCCGTCCACCCGGCGGATGCCCTGAACCCGGATCAAATCCTGCTGTCTGTCCAGGACACTGCTCAACTGGCCGATCAACTGCCGCTCGCTCATGCCCTGTACCTGGGCGACGACTTCAGCGGTAAAGAGTTCGCCTTCGACGCTGGCGACTTTCAAGCTCTCTTGTAACTGCAGCGGCAAACGGGCGAGACGCTCCTTGATCATTCCCTCCACGCGCGCTGGTAAGGCGGTCCAATTCAAAGTAGCGCCTTCGACCCATTGTCCATCTGCATCTTGCACCAGCTCCCCACGCTCCTGCAGGCCGCGCAGCATCTCCACGGTGAAAAGCGCATGGCCCCCTGTCTGCCAGTAGAGCGCCTCGCGGAAACCGGCGTCCAGCCGGTTTGGCTGGGAATCTACCAATGCTTCTACAAACTGCCTGCCCGCTGCCTGGCTTACGACCACCGGGGCATTGCCAAAATGGCGTTGGAGCTCGTTCACAACCGGCTCCAGGGGGTGGCGCGCGCCATCGCGGCCCAGAGCTACGTCGGCCGGCCGGTAGACGCCAACGACCAGGATGCGCTTGCCGGTGAGCCGCCGCCCCAGGTGGAAAAGGAGGTTGATAGAACCGGCGTCCGCCCATTGCAGATCGTCCAGGATGAGGAGCAACGGCGCCCGCCGCGCCAGCGCCTGCATCACCCTGGTGTATTGCTCGAAGAGCGCACTTTGTTGCTCTCCGGTATGCACAGCAACATTGCTATTCCTGCTCGCCAAATTCGCGGCTAGGTTCTGCAATGGCGCCAAGCCGCGTGCCCCCTCCTGGATATAGGTTGTGATCCGATTCAGAAGAGCCTGGGTTGGGACAAAGATGTCGAATAGATCACGGCCACTATCCAGCAGCGCTTGCAGGGTCATAGGCATGACTTGCCACAGACGGCGCGCGTGCTCAGGGTGTAGTTGTCCGGCGATAGTCTGGGATTCGATATCGCCGGTGAGCATGCCCAGGATTTCGCGAAAGGGAAGGTAGGGGTCGCCGATGCCGGTGTAAGCGTTACAGTGGCCGCCGGCCATGATCAGATCAGGATGGGCCTCTTGGCTGCGCCGCGCAAACTCTTGGGCCAGGATGCTCTTGCCGCATCCCGCCTCACCGGTGATGAAGACGACCTGGCCGCTCCCATCCAACGCCTGGGCGAGGTGAGCCTGGAGTCGAGCAAGCTCCTCCTCGCGCGCGACAAAGGGAAACCCCTGCTCTCTGACGGGTCGAGCGCGGGCGCGCAGAAAGGCAGGCAGGAATGGTCCTTCGTCCGCTGGCGGAGAAATCATTGCCGGCACGAGCTCGCCACGGGCCATGCGCACAAAGCGCTGGCGTTCCGGCTCCGAAATCAGGAGATGGTCGGCCAACAGTTCGGCAATCTGGTGGGAAGGGCGTCTTTCATCGCGTTCGATCTTTTTGATCGTGACGGGAGAGCAGCCCACCCGTCGCGCCAATCCCTCCCGCGTCAGGGCCAAGGCTCTGCGCTGCCGCTGAACCCACTCGCCAAATGAAGCGATCTCGCCCAACATAGCTTCCGCCATTTTGTACCCCTCGCGTGTCCACAATTGTACCAAAAACCGGTACCAGCCGGCCACAGTTTGCTGCTTGAATCAGAACACAATCCGGAAAGAGGTTTGTTTGGCGCTTGAGGGACTCGAGCAGGAGCATAACGATGGGAACAGCCAAAATCCAGGGTGAGTTGTGGGGCCAGGCCCCCGAAGATTGGGCTGCGCTGGGAGAACCGGTGGGCCGGCCGTTGTGGGAGGCGATGCTGACCGAGGCTGCGGTGGGCGCGGGTACACGGATGCTGGATGCCGGTTGTGGCGGCGGTGGGGCCAGCCTGCTGGCGGCAGAGCGAGGCGCACAGGTCAGCGGGATTGACGCCGCTGCAGGGCTGATCACGGTGGCCCGCCGGCGCGTTCCTGGGGGTGACTTCCGCGTGGGTGATATTGAGGAGCTCCCCTACGAGGATGATTCCTTTGATGTCGTGTTTGCCGCCAGCTCACTCCAATACACCGCCGATCGCGTGGCGACGCTGCGCGGCTTTGGGCGGGTTTGCCGGCCAGGAGGGCGAATTGTCGCCGGGTTGTTTGGACCGCCGGATAAGGTTACGTTTCGGGCGATCTTGGGCGCAGTGCGCGATGCGCTCCCTGAACCGCCGCCCGGCGCCGGGCCATTCGAGCTTTCCATGCCTGGCAAGTTGGAGTCGCTCTTTATGGAGGCCGGGCTGACGCTCCTGAAGAGCGGCGAGGTGAATTGTCCCTTCCGGTTTCCGGATTTTGAGACCTTTTGGCGCGGCAATTCGGCCTCGGGGCCAATGCAAGGAGCGATGCGGCTCATAGGCCGCGAGAAGCTGAAGAGCGTATTGTGGGAGGCAACCGCAGCCTTTCGCGTGAATGGCGGTCCTATCCACATCGAGCCAAACATCTTCAGGTATGTGGTGGCCACGCCGTGAGGCGCTTCCCTGCTGACGAAGGAAAGGGGGCTGCAATGTACGATGCCATTGTTGTCGGCGCCCGCTGCGCCGGCTCACCAACGGCGATGCTGCTCGCTCGCAAAGGCTACCGAGTGCTGCTGTTGGATAAGGCCGGCTTTCCCAGCGATACTCTCTCCACCCATTACATCCACCAGCCGGGCGTCGCTTGCCTCAAACGTTGGGGGCTGTTGGATAAGGTGATCGCGT
>DATLZJ010000019.1:0-4258 GCA_035574055.1 Caldilineaceae bacterium | reverse complement strand
TGGCGCTGTCGGCTGCGTTCTATTGTCTGGGCGTCCGCCGGCTTTGGCAGAAGGCCGGAACCGGACGAGTCGTCTCGGCGCGCCAGGTTGCAGCCTTTGCCGTTGGGATCGTCGCGCTGGCGATTGCGCTGGTCTCCCCGTTGGAGGCATTGAGCGGCGTGCTCTTTTCGGCCCATATGGTGCAGCATCTGCTGCTCATCCTCGTCGCCGCGCCGCTCATGGCGCTGGGGGCGCAGCCGGCGATCTGGCTATGGGCGCTGCCCAGGCGCCGCCGCCGCCCGCTGGCTCGGTGGTGGCGCAGGCAACAACCCCTGCATATCGCCTGGCGCGCGCTCTCAGCGCCCTTTGCGGTCTGGCTGCTCCATACAGGGGCAGTCTGGATATGGCATGTGCCGGCCCTCTATGAGGCGGCGCTTGCCAGCGAGGCGATCCATACGCTGGAGCACCTCACTTTTTTCGGGACCGCGCTGCTCTTCTGGTGGGTGCTGCTGGGGCGCACAACTCAGGGGGCAACCCGCTATCTCACGGGGATGGCGCTGGCCGCCGGCACAGCCTTTCACGGCAGCCTGCTCGGCGTGTTGATGACCTTTGCGCCGGCGCCCTGGTATGCAAGCTATGCCGCCACCGCAGCTCCCTGGGGCTTGACGCCGCTGGAGGACCAGCAATTGGCCGGCGTGATTATGTGGGTGCCTGCCGGAACGGTCTACGTCGTGGTCCTGTTGGCGCTTCTGGGCGTATGGCTGCGTACCCTGGAGGAACAGGACCGCATGTCTGGTCACGCGCCTGCGCGGCAAGGGACGGGGTGAACCATTGATCCCTGGCAATTCCAAAATGGCAGGGATGGGAGACCCGGAAGATAACGAAACGATGATAGAGGCATAGCAGGTGGGTGATGAGTAGGTTGGGCGGCGGAAGCGAGGGGCGCGGCCTGCGGCGCTGGCTTTGGCTCATGGGCCTGCTGGCGCTGCTGGCGGCCTGCAATTCGCAGGACCCAACGGGCGCTCGGGTGGACCTCCTGGCTGTGCAGAGTCAGGGCTTCACCGCAGCAATACCGACGCCGACGCCCACGACGACGCCCGATCTCAGCGATGACGAGCTGATTGCGCTGGGCCAATCGCTCTATACGGTCAACTGCGCCCCCTGCCACCAATCCAACGGCGAGGGCAATCTGCCCTATTTCCCAGCGCTCAACGGCAATGCGCTCGTCACCGCCGATCCGCCGACGGCGCTGATCCGCACTGTTTTGCATGGGCGGCGGGAGATGCCCGCCTTTGCCAGCGCCTTGAGCGATCTGGAGCTAGCGGCGATTCTCTCTTATGTTCGCAATGCGTGGAGTAACAATGCCTCGGTAGTCCGGCCTGACCAGATCAACGCCCCCTAACAGCCGGCAACGGCTGTTGCGTGACGTAGGTAGACAGACTTTGGGAATGTAGACAGGCTTTGGGAAAGGAGACAGCTAATGCGGATGCCACGGATTCAGGCGGTTGCTGCGATGTTGGCGTTCGGTGGCGCGTTGCTGGTGATCGCATTGGTCGCAGGCGGGATGATGGCCCGCGAGACGTTGGACGTGACGACCAACACCGGCGCAGCCCTGGTTCAGGAGGCGCCAACGGCAACCCCGGCTGCGCCGCAGGAGGCGCAGGGAGAAGGTGGGCAGCAAGGAATGGCACAAGGGGAGGCCGTTACCGAAACCGCACCAATTACTGGAACTGAACAGATGACCGGAACTGAACAGATGACTGGAGCCGCACAGATGCCTACCAGCCCGCTGATCCCAACCGAGCGATCCGGCGTGCTCCAGCCGTCCGGCTCTCTGCCGGTGGAGCTTTCGCTCCAGCTTGAGCAGGTTGCCGAAGGTTTTGTTGACCCGGTGAATGTCGTCAGCGCACGCGATGGCAGTGGCCGGCTCTTTGTGGTCGAGCGCCATGGCGTGGTTCGCATCGTGACGCCCGACGGCCAGGTCATGGAGGAACCCTTCCTGGACATCCAGGACCGGGTTCTGACTGCCTTTTTGGAGCAGGGGCTGTACGACATTGAGTTCCATCCCAATTATGCCCAGAATGGCCGCTTCTTCGTCCACTTTGCGGAGATCCTCCGCAACGGTGATGGGATGATCGTGGAGTACCGGGTGTCGAGCGAGGACCCCAACCGGGCTGACCCGGAGAGCGCCAGGCTCATCCTCCAGATTGAGCAACCGTGGGCCAACCACAACGGCGGCGAGCTGGCCTTCGGCCCCGATGGTTACCTGTACATCGGCAGCGGCGACGGCGGCTGGGAAGGCGACCCGCTGGAGGCGGGCCAAGACCTGAAGACGCTGTTGGGCAAGCTGCTGCGCATTGACGTAGATGTGGAGGATGGTCGTCCCTATGCCATCCCTCAGGATAACCCCTTCTATCAGGAGCAACGCTTGGTGCAGCTCTTCGGTATCCCGGAGGAAGAGTTCGCCCGCATCCATACCGAAGCGCGACCGGAGATCTGGGCCTATGGGCTGCGCAACCCCTGGAAATTCCAGTTTGACCGCGAGACCGGCGACCTCTATCTGCCCGATGTCGGCCAAAATTGGTGGGAGGAGATCAACTTCCAGCCGGCGGATAGCCCAGGCGGCGAGAACTACGGCTGGGACTTTCTGATGGGCTCCCATTGCTTTCCCATCGAGGCCGAGTCGTGCCCCACTGTGGGCGTGCTGCCCGTGGCCGAGTATAGCCACCAGGAGGGGGGCTGTACCGTGATCGGCATCGGCATCTATCGCGGCGACCAGTACCCACAGATGGAGGGCATCTACTTCACCGGCGACTACTGCTCCGGCAAGATTTGGGGGTTGATGCAGGATGGCTCCGGCGGCTGGGCCTATGCCGAAGTCCTCGATACAGACGCCCAGATCACGGGCGCCGGGGAGGCTGAGGATGGCGCCCTCTATGTGACGACCTGTAACTGCAACTATGGCGGCCCGGCGCCCCAGGAGAACCCACCGGGCGCGCTCTGGCGCTTGGCGCCGGCAGAGTAGGCAGCGTTTGGATGGTCCGTCCGGATGACCGGCATCCCTCTAGTCGCCCTGCAAGGGCCGGTCGCCTGGACGCAATGCCCACAGAAAGGGGGGACCGATGGCGCATTCTCCCATCAGCCGGCGCAGGTTTTTACAGATTGCAGTTCAGCCGGCGCTTCTGGGAAGAGGATGACCGCATCTTTGGCGGCGTGACACGCACCAATGTGCCGACTATCGGCAGTATCGCTTATCCCAGCTACGGATTCTTGGGGCCGAAGGGGGTCCTGCAGGGCTATTACAACTTCGGCAAAGAGGCAATCGAAGTGAGCAATCTATCACCGCAGGCGCGCATCGATCTTGCATTGGAGTTCGGCAGCAAAATCCATCCGCAATACCGGGATACTTTCGAGACCGGCTTTTCGGTCGCCTGGCATCGGGTTCCTTATAGCCTGGGCGGCTGGCCGGCCTACAACTCCAGGACTCGCGAGCAGTATTACCCGCGGCTGCTGGAGCCGGATGGCCGGATTTATCTAGTCGGCGAGCACTTGAGCTACTTGCCCGGCTGGCAGGAAGGAGCCGTGCGCGCCGCCTGGCTGCAGAGCGAAAAGCTGCACCGGCGTGTACGCGAGGATATGGCCTAAGGGAGGGCGCAGATGAGCGGTAGACAGTGGAGATGGAGCTTGGCAGCGCTGGCAATGAGCCTCATTGTCCTAGCTGCATGTACGGATAGAGCGGAGACGATTCCGACGCCTGCGTTGACGTTAGCGACCCCCGCGCCCGCCGGTGGACAGGCGGCCCAGAATTTGCCGGCGGAGCTGGTGGTCATTCTTGTCACTCCTACCTCGCCAGGAGGAGGCGCTGCGGCAGAGACGGGCGCGGCGGAGGGGGGCGGTGGAGGCCAGCAGGTTGCCCAGGCCCAGCAAGCTACCCCCGGCGCTGAGGGCGGGGGAGAAGCCCAACAGGCCACGCCTGCTGCCGGCGACCAAGGCGGCCAGGCGCAGGCAGACACCGGCTCTGCCGGGCAGATGAGTGAGGAGGAACTCATCAGCATGGGCGAGCAGGTTTATACAACCAATTGCGCCTCCTGCCACCAGCCCAACGGCCAAGGCAGCGGCGCCTATCCCGCCCTCAGCGGCAACCCCTTTGTCACAGCTGAAGACTCCACACAGGTGATCCAAACAGTGGTGCAGGGGCGCGGGCAGATGCCGGCATTTGGCAACAGTCTGTCGAGCGAGCAGATTGCCGCTGTCGTCTCTTACATCCGCAATGCCTGGG
>DATLZJ010000018.1:0-2851 GCA_035574055.1 Caldilineaceae bacterium | reverse complement strand
CGATGATCAACACAAGCGGCGGGGTGAGCAACGGCAACCTATCCACCACCGGGCCGTTGAGCCGAACAGTCTTTACCGCCGGCCTGGTTGGCTCCGGCCAAATCGAGGCCAGCTTCAGCGGCCTGGCGAAGACGCCTTCGGGAGCAATCACGGTACAACCCGGCCCGGCGACGCGGCTGCGCATCACCGGCGCCAATGCTGCGCCCAGGGCGGGTGAGGCGCACCAGATTGATGTGACGGCGCTTGACGTGGCAGGCAACATCGCGACCAGTTATGCTGGGCCAAAGACGTTGCGCTTCTCTGGCGCGAACCCGTCCACGCGGCCGGTCACTCCGCCAACCATTAGCCAGGGCGCCACCAACGTGCCTTTCGGCCAGGATGTAAATGTCTCCTTTACGGCCGGCAAGATGGTCACGACCACCGTCCCGGCCACAGGGCGTATGACACTCTACAGAGATGAAACCGTCACAATCCACGTGCTAGATGTGAACGCGAATATCGGCTCTGCGGGAGCCGACGGCTTCAACGTCAATGTAGCGCCCAGTGACCGATTCAAACTATCTATCTACCGGAAAGGCGCCGAGGGGCAGCCCGCCGTCACTGAGATCATCACCGCGGGTGTGCCGATCAGCCTCACCATCCGGGCCGAAGATGCCTTTGGCAACGTCGTAGCGGGCTATCCCTCCAATACCGGACCGCAGCGCGAGTATCGCTTCACGGGCGCAGCCAACGCCCCCGACGGCACGCCGCCATCTGTGATTGATGACGATGGCGCCATCCGGCTGATCAACACGCAGAACGTGGACCTGGACTTCGTGGATTCTGTCGCCACGGCGACCAACGGCCGCAACGGCGTGATGACCTTGTTCAATGCCGGCAGCTATACGATTCACATTACACAGCAGAATGGCGCGGAGAACGGCTTTAGCTCGACCAACGGCGGCGGTCTGAGTGTCCAGGTGTTGCCAAGTCCCAACCAGACCTTCGCTTGGGTGCTGCATAGCCCGCAGACCAACGGCCAAGTCTTCACCGGCATCAACAGCCTGACGGTGCAGGACATCTACTCCAACACCATAACTAACTATGACGCCGCGCTCAACCCAGTGACGATCACCGCGGGCGGCGGGCTGTCGGGCACGGTAAGCTTTGCCAGTCCCCATGGCGACAATGTGCTAGACCTGAGCAGCGACTTTGCCGGCGGCGTGGCCGATCTGGGCGCCCTGGGGATGACCTATCTAGGCCAGAGCGGCAGCGGCACATTGACGGCCGTCGCCGGCTCGCGCACCGCTACCTCCAGCCCGGTCATCATCAATCCTGGACCGCCCGCGTCGCTGCAAATTCAGGCGAAGACGCCGCTAACGACCTCCTCCGCGACAGTGAGCGCCGGCAGCCCGGTTACCTTGACGCTGACCTTGTTCGACCAGTCGGGCAATGTGGCGACGGGTTATGATAGCTCCGCCAGCCTTACCTTCACTGGTGTACCGAATCCGCCGCCGAACGGCCAGCCGGCGCCGGTCGTAACGGATAGCGGCGGCGTATCACAGCCCTTCGGCCAGCCGACCAGTCTCTCATTCGTGGATGGGCGCTCGCAGGTGTCGGGCAACGCCAACGGCAGGATGACCATCTTCCAGGCCAGCGGGCCGAGTCCCTATTCAATTGAAGCGACGGCGCAGCTCAATCTCCCCGGCGCGCCCACCATCGGTACGGCGCCGGGCAAGGAGTTGTTGGTGACAGTAAATCCAGGTGAAGTGGCTCAAGCGCGCATTGCCGGCCCCACCAACGCACCTTGGCAGACGTATACACAGTTCACGATTGAGGCGCTGGACGCGTTCAACAATCCAACGTCTGTCGCAGTAGATACGCAGTTCACCCTCAGCTCCGATAGGACAGGCATGTTTGCGCTCGATGAGGGTGGAACAATCCAGACCACCACGTTCACGATTCTAGCAGGGAGCGGTAGTGTGCGGTTCTATTACCGCCCGGAGGAGTTGGGAAACCATGTTCTCAGTGGTACAGCCTCCGTGCCGGTGACGACATGGACAGTCGCCGTACCCTAGGCTCCCTTTGTGTGGTCGTCTTGCCGACGGGCGCTGCCGGAACGAACCGGCAGCGCCCGTTGCATTGGTGTTGGGTTGTCCGCCGAGCGGGAGCGGCTTAGTCCCCAATAGGCGGCGTGTTGCCAATGACGGGCAGGTAGAGCCGGCTGTCGCCGGCAGGCAGCGGGGCGTCTTGCAGCGGCTCGACAGCCGGCGTAAGCTGGGTGTGGCCGGCGGCCTGGGCCGGCGACTGGTTGAGCAGCAGCGAGGGTAGGAAGAGCCGCCCGCCGCCGCCAACCACGATCTGGACGCTCCGCTCGACCGAGAGCGCCGGCTGCCCTTGGGAGCGAGCCGTCAGCCGCAGGGTGCTGGTCGTCCCGTCGGAGACGCCTGCCGGGATCGGCAGTGATGCCAACACCAGCCCAAAGCGCAGGTTGCTGACCTTGACCGAAGCCGGCAGCCCCGTCACCGGCCACCCCGCCGAGTTCGACCAGAAGAAGTGGTAGGTGTCGGGGTTCAGCCCTCGGTTGAGGAAGAAGAAGGGCGCCAGCGCCGTTCCGCCGGCGATGCCGCGTACGCGCGCCGGAGCCAGCACCGAAAAGGCGAAGCCGTCCCCATTGACGCGGGTGGCGCCGTTTTCCCAGATGGCCGCGGCCCCCAGCGAGAGCGCGCCATTGGCGCCGGGAGGCTGGCCTGCGCCGCCGGCCCCGGCAGTGGCCTGGCCGCCGTCAATCGAGAGCAGCGAGAGGGAGAGCAGCGCCAAATCGCCGCCGTCGCCACCCGCCGGCCCGTCGCCGCCTTTTCCGGCGGCGATC
>DATLZJ010000017.1:0-6961 GCA_035574055.1 Caldilineaceae bacterium | reverse complement strand
GGCAGCCTGCTGCTCTACTTCCCGCGCGGCCTGCTGGCCGCCTGGGGCCTCTATGCCGGCGGGCCGGCCTGGCCGGCGCGGATGGCGGGGGCGCTGCTGGTGGCGCTAGCCCTGCTGCTGCTGCTGGCGGCCCAAGAGCGGATCGTCAGCGCCGCCAGTATGGTCGCCATGTTGGTCGCCAATGGGCTGACGGCGCTGGTGCTGCTGATCGCCTATCTCCAGGGCGAGTTCGCCGCGCTCGGCCTGGTGGGGCAGGGGGTGCTGGTGCTGCTCTTTTTGCTCTGTTTGATCAGCGCCTTGACGCCCCTGCGCTTTCTACGCACCGACTATGTTGTGTTGTGATGTCGGGTTGTGATGTCGTGTTGTGCTAGTGGCTGGTCGCGGGGGACAATTGGCTGTTGAAGGCGAGTGAGCTTGTGGGCGTTGCAATTGAAATGGCTCTTACCGACATCCAACCCCGGCGCCCGTATGATGAAGGCCATTCTTCCTCCTCCTTGTGTGCAGGGAGTAGCGCCCAACGGCGTTACTCCCTGTTTGCTTTGGAGCCAACCTTTTCCATGCAGGCCCTCATGTATGTCCGGTTGTGGAGCCTATGAGCTTTCTGAAACGCTGGCTGGGCGGCGCTAAAAAACTGGATGGCGAGCAGTTGGCCCGCTCGCCGGAGCGCCGCGACTACGCCCAAATTGACCTCTTGATGCAATTCCTGGAGCCGCGCCATCCCCATGACCCTGCCGACCAGCAGCGGTGGAGCCGGGCGCTGCCCCACCCTTATGACGAAACGCTGCGCCTCTTCGAGAAGCAAGGCTGGCTGGAGGCCAATCCCCTCGGCGAATATCGGGTGACGCCCGCGGCGCTGCCCTTCGTGCGCATCTATCAGGAGCGGCTGGCCCAGGCCAAGGCCGACGTGATGCTCAAGGTGCGCGCCGCCCTAGAGGGCAAACAGACCAACGAGGCGTTGACCTTGCGCCGCGCCTACGAGGCTCAGTTTCCGCTGGGCAGCGCCGGCTGGACCGGCCCCGACCCCCAACTGAGCCACAGCGCCCTGACCCGCCGCATCTTTTTCTTAAATCACTGGCTGCTGGATGGTCTGAGCAAGGAGACCCAGGAGTGGCTCAAGCTCTACGCCGCCGAGCAGCACCTATGGGGCACGACCTGGCGGCTGTCGCCGGCGGAGATCCCCGACTTCGTGCAGCGCGACCTGGCCCCTCCAGATAGAGCTCCAGACATGGACGCAGTGGAGGCCGCCTACTGGAAGGCCTATCAACTGGCGCTCTATGTGGACAACCAGGAGACCTGGCAACGCTGCAAGGGGGGCGACCACGTCCGGCGCATCAAGATCGAGGGGCCAGACGATGAATACACTTGCGACCATTGCAGCTCCTTCCTTGGTAAAGAGTACCTGGTGATGCGTGTGCCGGAGCTACCCCACCGGGAATGCACCTCGCCGCGCGGTTGCCGCTGCCGCTATGAACCGGTGCTGGAGACGCTGGAAGAAATCTAGGGGCGCGGGCGCCGGCCTGATTGCTGCAAACAGCCGATCATCTGGTATACTTATTCGTTGGCTGTGTTTTCGTTGGCTGTGTTGCCGGCAAACCATCAGGAACGCGCGAAAGCAGGGAAGTGAGGAGAGGAAGCCATGGGCTATGATGGCCGTGTCTATCCGGTTGAGATCGGCGGGCTGCGGCGCGATCTGCCGATTTTTGAGGTGGCCCCCAAAGTCAAGATCGCCATCTTCAATATGTTGGGCGACACCGCGATTGTCGAGCGCGCCGCCGAGCTACTGGCGGCGCAGCTTCCGGCCGGCGCCGACGTACTGGTGACGCCGGAGGTCAAGGCGGTGCCCTTGGGCCATGCCATCTCGGCGCGCAGTGGGCTGCCCTATGTGGTCGTGCGAAAAATCCGCAAGCCCTACATGGCAAATTGCCTGGAGGCTCAAGTGGTGAGCATCACCACCGGCCAGCCTCAAACCCTCTACCTGGATGGTAAGGACCGCCACCTGGTCGAGGGCAAGCGCGCCGTGCTGGTGGACGATGTGATCAGCACCGGCAGCACCTTGCGCGGCCTGCGCTTGCTCATGGACCAGGCCCACGCCCGCATTGTAGGCGAGATGGCTGTCTTTACGGAAGGAAATGGTGCAGACTGGTCGCAGGTGATCGCTTTAGGTCATCTGCCCATCTTTAGCGACTGAGCGCGACCCTGGTCTACATCAGTTGTTATGAATATTCTGAGATTATCCGTATCTGTCGTTATCAGGGAAACGAGCATTCATGTTAGGCCATATTGAGATACGCCAGCCCAAAGCCGACGCTACGTTACTATGTCTACGTTAACCGATAAACTGATCAAAATTGCCCAGCGGTACGAGGAGCTTGACCGGCAGATGGCGCTCCCGGAGGTGGTGGCCGATTATAACCGCCTCAACGAGCTGGCCCAGGAGCGCAGCGAGCTGGAGGAACTGGTCGAGACCTTCCGCCGCTTTCAGCGCGTCGAGCAGCAGATCCGGGAGAACCGGCAATTGCTCGAAGACAGCGACCCGGAGCTGGCCGAACTGGCCGAGCTGGAGCTGGCCGGCCTGGAGCAGGAGCGCGACGCGCTGGAAACCCGGCTCAAGACCCTGTTGCTGCCCAAGGACCCCAACGACGACAAGAATGTCATCGTCGAGATCCGAGCCGGGACCGGCGGCGAGGAGGCCGCGCTCTTTGCCGCCGAACTGTTCCGCATGTACTCCCGCTGGGCCGAGGCGCATCATTACAAGATCGAGCTGCTCAGCGCTAGCGAAAGCGATATGGGCGGCTTCAAAGAGGTGATCTTCGCTGTCAAGGGCAAGGGCGCCTACAGCCGGCTCAAATATGAGTCGGGCGTCCACCGCGTCCAGCGGGTGCCCGTCACCGAAAGCCAGGGGCGCATCCACACCAGCGCGGCCAGTGTCGCCGTCCTGCCCGAAGTGGATGACGTGGAGATCGAGATCAAAGAGAGCGACATCCGGATTGATATTTTCCGCAGCAGCGGCCCCGGCGGCCAGAGCGTCAACACCACCGACTCGGCTGTGCGCATCACCCATCTGCCCACCGGCATCGTGGTCTCCTGCCAGGATGAGAAGAGCCAGCTCCAAAACCGGCTCAAGGCCATGCGCATCCTGCGCTCGCGGCTCTATGATATGGAAGAACAGCGCCGTCTGGAGGAGCAGGGGGCCGCACGCCGCAAGCAGATCGGCTCCGGCGACCGCAGCGAGAAGATCCGAACCTACAACTTTCCACAGAGCCGGGTCACCGACCACCGCATCAACAAGACGGTCTACCGGCTGGAGGCGGTGATGAACGGCGACCTGGACGAATTCATTGAAGAGCTGGCTGCTACCGAGCAAGCCGAGCAGCTTCAGGCCGTCGGCACGGAGGCAGCCTAAGCGGAGGAATACCCCTTTGGCAATTCTACAGCTAGATTGGCAGCAGCGTCTTGTCTGGAAGCTGGCGCCGTGGACCACCGTGGGCCGCGCCCTCGTAGCCGCTACGCAACGGCTGGAGGAATCCGGCAGCGAGACCGCCAGCTTGGATGCTCAGGTGCTCCTCGCCCATGTGCTGGGCGTGGACCGCGCCTGGCTCTTTGCCCATTACGACGAAAAGCTTACGCCTGAACAGGCGGACAACTATGCCGAGCTGGTGGCGCGCCGCGCCGCCGCCGAGCCGGTGGCGTACCTGGTGGGCCACCGCGAGTTCTATGGGTTGGACCTGCTGGTGGACCATCGCGTTCTGATCCCCAGGCCGGAGACGGAACTATTGGTGGATGCCGTCCTGGACCACATTGACTCGCGGCCCAATAAGGCGGTGAAGATGGTGGATGTGGGCGCCGGCAGCGGGGCCATCGCGCTGGCCGTGGCCGCCAACTGCCCAGGCGCGCACATCTATGCCGTGGACCTCAGCCCCGACGCCCTGGCCGTGGCCCGCGCCAATGTGGCCCGGCTGGATGAGCGTGGGCAGATCACGCTCCTCCAAGGCGACCTGCTCGCGCCCCTGCCCGAACGGGTGGACATTATCGCCGCCAACCTCCCCTATATTGCCAGCCCGGTCTACCTAACCCTGGCCGCCGATGTGCGCGACTATGAGCCGCGCCTCGCGCTGGAGGCAGGCCCGGAAGGGTTGGACGCCATCGCCCGCCTCTTGCGGCAGGCGCCGGACCATCTCAACCCCGGCGGTGTGCTCTTTCTGGAGATCGCCCACGATCAAGGTCAGGCCGTGCTGGCGCTGGCGGCGGAGCGGCTGCCCCAAGCAAGCTATGTGGGGCTGCGCCAGGACTATCACGGCTATGACCGGCTGGTGGTGATCGGCCTGTGACACCCGCCCACCCCTCTCAGCGCCCCTTCGATCTGGTTGTGCTGGACCTGGACGGCACGATCCTGGACCTCTACCACCACCGACCGGTCAGCCAGGCCGTTCAGGAGACGCTGGCCGCGGTCCAGGCGGCCGGCATCCCGGTCGCCATCGCCACAGGCCGCACCCTCGACTATGTGCGCGCCAACATCGCCCACTTGGGCATCACTGCGCCTGTCGTCGCAACCCAGGGCGCGGTCATCGGCGACCCGCAGACCGGCAAGATTCTCTATGAGGCCGACATTCCGCTGGAGCTGGCGCGCGCGGCCGCCGCTTGGCTTGACAGCCACCCCTTTATCACGGCCCTTTACTTTCTCAACCCGGATGGGCGCATGGACATCGTTCAAAACCGCGCGGGGCCGGAGCCGGACTTCTATGACCATGTTTTTGGCCGGCCGCGGCGGTTCCACCCGACTTTCAGCGATCTGCTGGTGGATGATGACGTGCGCCCGCCGCTCAAGTTCATCATCGTCGAGGATGCCGCTACCGAGGGGGTGGACCTGATCGGCGAGCTGCGCGCCCGCTTCAGCCCCGGCCTGACCATTACCCGCACCCATCCGCGGTTGGTCGAAGGCACCGCCCAGGGAGTTGACAAGGGCGCCGGCGTCGTGCGCCTCTGCCAACTGTTGGGGGTGGACCCGGCGCGGGCGCTCGCCATCGGCGACAGCGACAACGACATCCCCATCCTCGAAGCGGTCGGCTTTGGCGTGGCGATGGGCAACGCCAGCGCCAACCTCATGGCCGTGGCCGATTGGGTAGCGCCCCCCATTGACGAGGACGGCGCCGCCGTGGCGCTGCGCAGGTGGGCGCTTGGGCAAGACCCGATACAAGACCCAGCGCCAGACACGGTGACGCCCTCCTTGGACGAAAGCCTGCGGCGCGGCTATACTGGATAATTGAGAAAGCAATGATTTCCGGCGCAGGCCAACCGGTGAACACCATGTCCGACCAACCCAAAAAGAAAATTCTGGTGGTGGATGACGAGCCGCGCATGGTGCGCTTCGTCAAGATGAACCTCGACCTGGAGGGGTATCTGACGTTGGAGGCCAACAACGGCTTTCAGGCGCTGGAGAAGGTGCGCGATTTCAACCCGGAGCTGGTGCTGCTGGACGTGGAGATGCCGGGCATGGACGGCTTTGAGACGCTCAAGCGGCTGCGCGAGATCAGCGACGCCGCGGTCATCATGCTCACCGTTCGCTCCGATGAGGAGGACCGCATCAAGGGGCTGGACCTGGGCGCCGACGACTATGTCACCAAGCCCTTCAGCCCGCGCGAGCTATCCAGCCGTATCCGCGCTGTCTTGCGCCGCTTTGAACAGCCAGGCCGGCCCGACCAGCAGATCATCAAGATTGACGACCGCTTGCAGGTAGACCTTCAGCGCCGCGACGTGATCGTCGAGGGCCAGCGGCTGGGGTTGCGCCCGACCGAATACCGCCTGCTCTATCACCTGATCCAGAACGCAGGTTGGGTAGTGCCCCATGAGACGTTGCTGACCAAGGTCTGGGGCCATGAGTATATCAACGATAACCATCTGCTGCGCCTTTATATCACCTATCTCCGCAAGAAGATCGAGCCGGACCCGGCCAACCCGCGCTATATCTTCACCGAGCGGGGCCTGGGCTATCGCTTCGTTGATTACAAACATGGCGAGACCTAATGCCGAGACCGCTAGCGCCAGGACTCTGCGCAGGCGGTAAGGACGTTGCCCCTCTCCCGTGGGTGTGGCATCCGGCGGCGCACACGAGCGAGCGGCAAGGGCATCGTCTCCATGCGTAGTGTGGCGCCCCTGCCGCACCAGCGGGCGGTAAGGATACCGCCCCTACGAACTACGCTTAGAATTACGGTACGCGTGGGCGGCAAGGATACTGCCCCCCCACGCTCAGAATCACAGCGCCAATCTCTCCTATTCGGATTTGAATCCCTTGACCGGCCCGTGATATACTTTTCAATTGGCGCGCGTTAAGCGCCAACCGTATCAGCCATCACGCCCTGGGACCAGAGGACCGGGTGCTGCCGGAACCGCCAAGCAGGTGAAACCGAGCAGGCAAACGCGTTGCCGGCAGTCAGTTCTTGGGATGAACAGGGCGGGAGCTTAACCCAAGAGGAGAAACTTCTGTATGTCTGTTGTTACCATGCGGGCGCTGCTGGAAGCAGGCGTCCATTTCGGCCACCGCACCCGGCGCTGGAACCCAAAGATGCGCCCGTTCATCTTTACGGAGCGCAGCAAGATTCACATCATCGATCTGCAACAGACGATGATGCGGCTCAATGAGTATTATGGCCTGGTGCGGGACACCGTCGCCAAAGGGGGCACCATCCTCTTTGTCGGCACCAAACGCCAGGCCCAGGCGACCGTTCAGCAAGAGGCCGAGCGCTGTGGGATGCCCTATGTGAACCAGCGCTGGCTGGGCGGCACGCTGACCAACTGGGTCACCATCAAGCAGCGGATTGATTATCTGCTGCGCATGGAGCGCCGTATTGACGCCGGCGAGTTTCGCAACCTCTCCAAGAAGGAGCAACTCAGCATCCAGCGAGAGGTGGACAAGCTCAATCGCCGGATCGGCGGGCTAAAGACCATGCGCCGCCTGCCCGACATG
>DATLZJ010000016.1:0-2052 GCA_035574055.1 Caldilineaceae bacterium | reverse complement strand
TAGCTCCGCCGCGATGGTGGTCACAGGCGGCTCGGTGGAAGCCAATCGCAGCGGGGTCGTCATGGCTGTGGCCCGCGAGTTGAGCCTGAACGAGGCCGGCGCGCCCCTGGTCATGGCAGGCCAGGTGAAGGCGGGGACGGTGCGCACGGCGGTAATGTTGGCTGGGCAGGTCCAGGGGAATGTTCGCACGGTCTTTACGCTGTGGACGGCGTTGGCCGCCGGGATCGGGGCAGGCGTCGCCTTTTATGGGCTGCGCGCCTTGAGCCGGCGGGCGGCATCCGGCAAGCAGGGACCAGACCGTTAAACGGCCGGACAAAATTGGGTGAAAATAGCGCGAAAGCAAAGAGGGTATTCAGAGGAGTTGGTTCCATGGCTGAGTTAAAGATGAGCGCCCAACCACGCACGTTGACGGGGCGCAAGGTGCGCCAGTTGCGGCAGCAAGGGCTGGTGCCTGTGGTCGTCTATGGTCCGGGGCAAGCGCCGGTCAACCTTCAGGTGAGCGCCCGCCAGTTGGAGTTGACCCTGCACCGCGGCGGCTCTTCCCAGTTGGTGCAGGTCGAGGTAGAGGGTGGCCCGACCCATAATGTGCTGGTTCGCGAGGTACAGCGCCATCCGGTGAGCCACGCGTATCTGCACGCCGACTTCTATGCCGTCAATATGAATGAGAAGCAAGAGGTCAGCGTACCTCTTGTCGCGGTGGGCAAGCCCACGGCGTTGGCGGCAGGCATGATGGTGCTCCAAGCCCACGACACGGTAGAAATCCGCGCGCTGCCCGCAGACATTCCGGCAAGCATTGAGGTGGACATCACCGAGCTGGACCTGGAGCGCCCTATCACCGTTGCAGACCTGCCGGCGCTGCCTGGCGTCGAATATCTGGACGAGCCGGGCGAGCACCTGTTCAGCCTCATCGCCACCCGCGAAGAGGTGGAGGAAGAGCAGCCGGAGGAAGTGGCCGAGCCGGAGGTAGTCGGCCGTGGTCGCGAGGAAGAGGAAGAGTAGTCGCCGGCTTCCCGTGGAAAATTGCACGCCAGCTCATATGGGCTGGCGTGTTTTTTTTGCCGCAGGATGTTGAGCCATGGAGGCAGGGGGCGACGTTTGCTCTTATACCCTAAGGCGCGACCGCCAGCGGCTCTTCCACGAACTGCATTGGGTCCACGGCGACGCCGTAGATGCGTAGCTCCCAATGGAGGTGGGCGCCGGTGCTCAACCCGGTGTTGCCTACCAGACCCAGCAGGTCGCCGGTCCTGACGGTCTGGCCGGGGACAACCTTAATCTCGCTCAAATGCCAATAACCGGAGAAGATGCCGCGCCCGTGGTCGAGGATCACGGCGTTGCCGCGCACGACCAGCGGTTCCGCCAGCGCCACCACTGCATCGCCAGGCGCGACCACCGGCACCCCGGGCGGCGCGCCGAAGTCCTGCCCAGCATGGTAATCGGTTGGGGGGCCGCCGTCATAGCTGCGCCGGGTGCCGAAGGGGCTGGTGGTCTCATATTCCATGCCGATGGGCCGGGAGAAGACTTGGGTCCAGAGCAGCTCCGGCGACCGCTGGGACCAGACGGCCACGACCTTCTCCAGTTCCGGCTGGATCAACGCCGGGTCCAGCAGCGCGCCGCGGTCGGGCGGCAAGTTGAGCGCCTGGGTTTCGTAGGGGCCGGCGGCCACGGCGACAGGCCAGCTTTGATTGAGCACCAGCCCGTTGCTGGCCGTGTAGGAGAGGGTCAGCCAGTACGACGCGGGCGCGATCAGCGCCGGCGCCGGCAAGTAGGCGAACTGGCGCAGCGGGTCGCCGCCGATGGGCGTAAAGCTGATGGGCAGCTCATTCCAGGCGCCTGCCAGTTCGAGCGGGCGTTTGGTCTGTACGATGACCCGGCCCGTGCGTCCCTGGACGATTTGGGCCGGGACCTGCACTTGGGTGACAGCCCCGAAGCGCAGCGGCTCCGGCTGGAGCGCGGCGCGCGGCACGGCCAGGGGCTGGCCGGGGAAGAGCCGGTCGGTGACGCTGATGGCGTTGAGCGCGGCGATCTGTTCAACCGGCTGGCCGTGGCGGGCGG
>DATLZJ010000015.1:0-2926 GCA_035574055.1 Caldilineaceae bacterium | reverse complement strand
CGATATCGAGTTCGACCATGTACACTTCTACTATGAGCCGGAAAGCCCGGTGCTGACCGACTTCAATCTGACCGTCAAGCAGGGGGAGACAATCGCCCTGGTCGGCCCGACGGGCGGCGGCAAGTCCACCATCGTCAACCTGGTCTGCCGCTTCTTCGAGCCGAAGCAGGGGATGATCCGCATCGGCGGCATAGACTATACGACCATGACCCAACACGCCATCCAGTCGCGGGTCGGGATCGTCTTGCAGACGCCCCACCTCTTCTCCGGCACGATCCGGGAGAACATCCGCTATGGCCGCTTGGACGCGACGGACGAGGAGATCGAGGAGGCGGCGCGCGTGGTGGGCGCCCATGAGTTCATTATGGAGCTGGACAAGGGCTACGACGAGCAGGTGGGCGAGGGCGGCAGCCTGCTCTCACTGGGCCAGAAGCAGCTGATCAGCCTGGCGCGCGCCGTCCTGGCCGACCCGGACATTTTCATCATGGACGAGGCCACCAGCTCGGTGGACACCCTCACCGAAGCGTTGATCCAACAGGGGATGGAGGTCTTGATGGAGGGGCGCACCAGCTTCATCATTGCCCACCGGCTCAGCACCATTCGCAACGCAGACCGTATCCTGGTCATCGAGAACGGGCAGATCGCCGAGATGGGCACCCATGCCGAGCTGTTGCGCGCCAGGGGCCACTACTACCGTCTGTACACCCAACAGTTCCGCCGGGAGCTGGAGCGGGAGTATAACCCCTTCGCCGACGCGCCGCTGCCGGTAGAAACGCCGGAGCAGACATTGGCGACGGCCTAGTCACTTGCTGAAACCCTTCGGCAAGCCATCAAAAACGCCGGGTTTCTCAGGAGGCCCGGCGTTTTTGATGGCCGTTCCAGGGCCGGGATAGGGCCGGAATAAGGTAGCATGGCCCTATGCGCCAGTTGTGATTGCCGCCAACACAGCTTATAATGCCCCTATACAGCGCCTGACCCATTGGGGCCGCCCCAAGCTCGCACCGGCGTCCGGACTGGTGCGCAACCCACAAACCACCGCATGTGATCAGGGGGATGACTCCATGCTCCGTAATCTTCCGTTTGTCGGCAACTACCCCG
Source organism: Caldilineaceae bacterium (assembly GCA_035574055.1). Taxonomy (GTDB): domain Bacteria; phylum Chloroflexota; class Anaerolineae; order Caldilineales; family Caldilineaceae; genus QEUY01. The sequence goes on along the minus strand of DATLZJ010000015.1, from coordinate 1,828 downwards.
TCATGATGAGCTTTGGCGACCGACCAGACCTCTATGGCAGGGTTAGCCACGCTGGCATTCCCCTTCGCGGCCATCCGGGCATTGACTTTGCGCTGCCGGAGGGCACACCAGTGGTTGCTGTGCAGCATGGGGTGGTGCTGGATGTGCGTAACGACCCCCAAGGCTATGGCCTTTCGGTCCTCCTGGGCCATCGCTGGGGCCAGACCTTCTACGGCCATCTCCACGAGGTGCGGGTTCAGCAGGGCCAGCAGGTGGGCGCGAGCCAGATGGTTGGCCTGAGCGGCCAGACCGGTCTGGCCGAAACGCCCCACCTTCATTTCGGCTTGCGCCTGCTCCCCTATTCGATGGGCGACGGGTGGTGTGGCTTCAGCGACCCCATGCCCTACCTGGCCCGATTGACCGAGCCGAAGGGCGCCATCATTGGCCCCCACATCATCGGCGGCATCCGGCCCCATCTGGAACTGCTCGCCCGCTGGCAGCCCCGCTTGATCACCGTGTTAGACCCAAATCCGGACGAGATCGCCGCGCTCCACGAGGTCTGCCCCAACTCCACCATTATTGGGCGGCAGTTTGTCCCAGCCCAAGAGCTAGAGGAGCGCATCCGCACCGACCCGGTCACCGCCGCCTCATGGGCCCATGAGGCCGTGCGCAACCGCCTTTCGCCCTACATCCACTATTGGCAGATCGCCAACGAGGTCTTACAGGATACGGACTCATTGCCCCTGCTCAACAAGTTTGAGCTGGCGCGTATGCGGCTGGCCGAGCGCGCCGGCTACCGGTGCGCGCTCTTCGGTTTCAGCGTGGGCAACCCTGACCTGCCGGAGTCCGACCGGTTGGGCGCCTGGCGCAGGCTCTTTCCGGCGCTGGAGCGGGCCGAGAAAAAGGGCCATGTGGTGGCCATTCACCAATATGGAATGCCGGACCTGTGGGGTCCCAATAATGCTTACGATTGGTACTTGCTGCGCCTGGAGCATCAAATCTTGCGCCGGCTGCCCTTCAAACAGCTCAAATTTGCCGTTACCGAATTTGGCATTGACGGCCTGATCCGCGGCGACCAGCCCGCCGGCTGGCAGACCTTCACTACGCCTGAAGGATATGTGGAGCAGTTGCTCAAGTGCGGGCGCTATCTGGAGCGCTTCTCCGGCCAGGTCTTGGGCTACACAGTCTTTACCCTCGGTCACAATGCGCCCTGGGGCACCTATGACATTGCCGGTAAGGTGGCGACCTATCTGGCCGACCTATCCGAAAAGGGCACCTGGCTGGAGGTGGATACGCAGGTCTTTGACATTAGCCCGCGCGAAAGCGACACCGATACCGACCCCGGCCCGGAAGTGACTGAGTGGCGCATGGCCCAAGAACAGGCTGCCGAACCGCCCGCGCCCGATGAGCCGGCCGCGGCAGAAGTCGCAGGCGAGGAAGCAGCGCCATCCGCGCCGGAAACCGAACAGGCGCCCGCGGCAGAGATAGCCGCTGTGGAAGAACCGGGCGACCAGGCTACCCCTCCGGAACCGGTCCAACAACCGGATGAGGAGGAGCCGGCAGGCTTTGAGCCGGAGGAAGAGCCGGCCCTGGAAGGCGAGCGACCAGCGGAGGAGCCTACCGGCCCCTTTGTCGCCGAGCCAAGCGGCGAGCCAGAGGCAGCGCCCGGCGAACCGGCTGAGGCCGCTGCGTTCGAGCCGGAGAAAGGCGAAGAAGAGCCGCCAGCGCCTGTTGAGCCGGGGATGGCGCCGGCCCTGGAGGTAGAGGCCGAGACCTCCGGCGCGCCGGAGGCCGGTCCCCCAAGCGAGCCAGAGCCGGCGTCTGTGGAGCCGGCGGGTGAGAAAGAAAC
>DATLZJ010000014.1:0-3992 GCA_035574055.1 Caldilineaceae bacterium | reverse complement strand
GAGGTGGAGAATTGGCGCCGGGTCAAGCTCTGGGCGCGGGGGCAGGGCGATAACCCCGGCTGGGATATCGCCGTAGATGCCCAAGACCGGCCACGCATCGCCTTCTATCCTGAGTATATGGAGGACGGCAGCGGCGAGCAGCTATATTTCGGCTGGTGTGATGTGGGCTGTCTGGAGACAGAGAGTTGGACGTTCAACAACCTGGGGCTGGGTAAGGACAATGGCGCGGACCCGGACCTGGTCTTCGATGACGAGGGCAACATCTGGATCGCATTTGTGGCCTGGGACGGCTCGGGCTTGGGGCTGGTCGCCTGCGAAGCAGACTGCACCGCGCCGGATGCAGTCTGGCAAGACCTGCTGATTGATTCGTATGAAGTCCTTGAGGCAGAATGGAACGTGGTGCTCTCGCCCACCTGTGATGGGGGCATCTGGCAGGCATGGACGCCCAGCCTGGCCTTTGACCCGGCGGGCAACCTGCGCCTGGCCTACGACGCGACCTATCACGGCTATTGTTGGTGGGACACAGACTATGAGCGTTGGGTCGAGTCGTACCAGTTCTGGCTGATCCAGCGCTCGGTGCGCGGGGTGCTGTTGACGCAGGAGTAGCCGCTTTGAATGTGGCAAGTTGAGCTATATCGAATGGGTTACGTAGCAATAGGGATGCGTTCAAGGAGCGCTGAAGTCTGGCTGAGGGATTGATGGCTGCGCTGGTTGCCCTGGAATCTACCGTCATTTCGCATGGTCTGCCCTATCCCGATAACCTGGCGCTGGCGCGGGAGATGGAGGCGGTTGTGCGCGCCGGCGGCGCGGAGCCGCGCACGGTGGGCGTCGTTGGCGGCGAGCTGGTCGTGGGGTTGAGCGACGCGCAGATCGAGCGCCTGGCGACCGCGCGCCGGGAAGGCCGCGAGGTGCGCAAGGTCAGCCGTCGCGACCTGCCCATCGTCGTCGCCCGCCGACTGGACGGCGCCACCACCGTCGCCGCGACCATGTGGCTCGCCCACCGCGCCGGCATCGAGGTCTTTGCCACCGGCGGCATCGGCGGCGTCCATCGGGGCGACGGCAGCGACATCAGCGCCGACTTGCCGGAGTTGGCGCTGACGCCGGTGATCGTGGTCTGCGCCGGCGCCAAGGCGATCCTCAACCTGCCGGCCACGCTGGAATATCTGGAGACCCACGGCGTCACGGTGGTGGGCTTTGAGGCCGATGAGTTTCCGGCCTTCTACAGCCGGCGCAGTGGTCTGCCGGTGGATGTACGCTGCGACAGCGCCGCGGAGGTGGCGGCCATCTGGCGGGCCAAGCGCTCGCTGGGGCTGCCGGGCGGGCTGCTGGTGGCTGTACCTGTGCCGGCTGAGGCTGAGATTGAAGCCAAGGTGATCGAGCCGGTCATTGCCCGCGCCGTGGCCGAGGCCCATACACAGGGGTTGCGCTCGGCAGAGGTGACGCCCTTCCTGCTCTCCCGCCTGGCCGAGCTGACCGGCGCGGCCAGCGTGCGCTGCAATGTCGCCTTGCTTAAGAACAACGCGCGAGTGGCGGCGGAGATCGCGGCGGCGCTGGCGCGCCCATAGGGGCGCCTGCCCTCGCCGGCCAGGGACAAGACCAGGCGCGCACAGTCCGGCGTGAAATGTGTCATAATATCGTGAACAGAAGGGCGCAGCCTTACTGTAGGTGCGGTAGGATACCGCACCTACGGGCTATCACCTGACCGTGTGAACAGCAGCCGTGTTCACGATATTACTGGAGAGAACACGGCGGGATCACTCCGGTGGTCTGTCGAGGGGCGGCTGTATGGCGGTGAAGTCGGCGGCGATGCGCGGCGCGTAGCCGGCGACAAGGCTTTGCACCCGCACCGGGTCCGGCGCGGCGACGATCAGGCCCACATGGTGGCGCTTGTGGAGCCGCCAGACTACCTCCGGCTCGTTGTAGGCGGTGGTGTCGGGCCATTCCTGGCGGGCCAAAGAGACCAGGAGGCCGGCATACTCCTGCCGGGAGGCCGGCGGCGCATAGGACGCCCCGCGCAGAAAAGCCAGCTCCAGCCGCGCCCACTCGACCCAGGGATTGATCCCCGTCGCCATCTCGACCAGCTTGTCCACACCGGCGCCGCCCACCCGCGCCGCGATCTCCAAAAAGCAAAAGCGACCATCGGCCTCGCTGCGGATATATTCGGCATGGGTAACGCCGCGTTCCATGCCCAGGGCGGCGATCACAGCGCGGTTGAGGGCCTGGAGCGCGACCTCTTCCGCTGAGCCATAGACCAGCGTGCTGGAGACAAAGACCCCACCCCCCTGGTAGACGGTCATGGGCGGCAGGCCGTAGCGATGGGCCACGGCGAAGACCGCCTGCCCATCCCAGACAATCGAGTCCACATGGTAGACATCGCCGGGCACAAAGCGCTCCAGCACATAAAAGGACTGGCGGTCGCCCAGCGTCTCCAACAGCGACCAGACCTCCTCGGCGCTGTGGACCTTTTTGATGCCCATCGAGCCGGCCTCGGCGCGGGGTTTTAGCACCCAGGGCGGCGGCACGCGCTCCATGAAGGCGCGCAGCCGGTCATAGTTGAGGACATGGACGAAGTCGGGCACGGGGATGCCCTGCTCGCAGGCGCGCACGCGCATCGCCAGCTTATCGCGAAAGAGGCGCGCGGCGCTGCTGCCCAGACCCGGCAGCCGGAGATGCTCGCGCAGCGCCGCCGCCGTCTCCACATCATAGTCATCCAGGGCAACCAGACAGTCGAGGGAGCGGGTACGCGCCAGGTAGCTGACTGCGTAGGTAATATCCGGCTGTTTTGCCAGATCGGGCATGGTGAAGAACTCGTCAATGGCGTTGCGCGGCCACTCCTCATCCGCCAGCTTTTGCTCCGTCACCAGCACCACATGGGCGCCCTGGCGGTGGCATTCCTCCAGGAACAGCCCGCCCTTGAAGTAGCTCGCCAGGCAAAGCACGGTCAATGGTGAGGCCATGAGGGTCTTCCTTCTCAAATCATAGGGCTGGAATCCTAGGGCCAGGATGCGGCTGTTACGCAGCATGAGCGCCGCTGCCGCTATGGATGAGGGTGGCGCTCGCCTTCTATTGTACCAGCTTTTGGCCGGTAGCTCTTGCTTGCATCTACACAATGGCGCCATTCACGCTTTTGACAAACTTTGTACGTCCCCATATACTGGGCGCCAATCGAATTTTCTCGGTTCAGGTGCGCTCTCTGCTCGGACGCAAGCGCACAATGGGGGAAGACCGGTGACGTTGCTGGTCGTTGGGTAGGGTTCTATCGCTACTCACCGGCAACCAGTCCGGCGCTGTCCCGCAACGGTAAGTTGGCCCTTGACCCATGACAGGCATGGCCAACAAGCCCGGATACCCGCCTGAACTTGAACTTGTGCATCACCTTCGTGGACAAAGGGGGCCAGGTGTTCAGGACAATTGTTCAGGACCATCCTGTACCGACGCCCGCCCTACCGGCGGGTTTTTCCATTGGCGCGCCCCCTTTGCTCCAACCTGCTCAACTTCTATTCCAAAACCTCTATTCCAAACAGGAGCAATCAGCATGCCAAACCACCCGCTCGCCTCACTCGATTCTGCCCGCTTTGCCGCCCGCTCTGCCCAAAGGTACGGCAAGATCGTCGCCAGTCTACTCCTGTGCATGGCCTTGGCCGCGGTCCTGCTGGCCGGCCTATCCAGCTATCGCGTGGGTGCAGCGCCTACCCAAGAGGATAAGCACGTTTACCTTGTCGTGCAATTCGACCAGCAGGCTCGTATTGTTCGTCATGTCCAGTTTGCGGATGTTATCTCCGGGTTGGCGGCTCTCCAGTTGAGCGGCCTCGAGGTTGTGAGCCGGGAGACGGCATTTGGGCCGGCGGTGTGCAGCATCGAGGGTGTCGGCTGTCCGGCCAGCGACTGTTTTTGCGGTGGGGACCGCTTCTGGAACTACAGCTATTGGGATGGCGCCGGTTGGCAGAGTTACTCGGTCGGCGCCGGCTCATCGGTGATCAGCCAGACAGGGG
>DATLZJ010000013.1:0-3221 GCA_035574055.1 Caldilineaceae bacterium | reverse complement strand
ACCACCGCTCATAGTCATCCGGGTCGCGCAGCCGGAAGTCGGCGCTCAGGTCTATGATACGCGGGGCCAGCGCGGCGAACTCCTCGATGCGCGCCATTGCGCTGCCGTGGGGCAGCCCCAGAAAGAGCACATCGCAGGGCGCCAGCTCGCTGGCGCTGACGAACTGAAGCTTCGTGCGCCCACGCAAGTTCGGATGGGTGAAGTGGACAAAGGCGCCGGCGTTGCGCTCGCTGGTGACTTGCGCCACCTCCACCTGCGGATGGTCCAACAGTAGCCGCAACAGCTCTCCCCCGGCGTAGCCCGATGCGCCGACTATCGAGACGCGTAGTCGCTTGGGAAAGGGGTCAGCAGGCATCGTCGGCTCAATCTTCACCGGTGAGCGAGACCGGCTGATAGGCCGGTTCGCCGTTGGTCCAGCCGTTGGCCGCGGCCCAGCCTTCGGCGGCGACGCGCAGGCAGAAGTCTACCATGCGACCAGGGATGTCCACACCGGTGGGCGCGATGCTGTTGCGGAACTCCATTGTATAGTTGACTTCGTTGACCAGCAGCCCGCGCGCCGGGTCCTCCAGCACATCAATCGCGACGATGCCGCCGCCAACCGCCTGAGCCGCCGCCACACACAGGTCATTCAACTCCGGCGTCACCGGGCAGTTGCTCGACTTTCCGCCTCGCGCCGTGTTGGTGATCCAGTGCTCGGAGTTGCGGTAGATGGCGCAGATGGTCTCATCGCCCACGACAAAGGCGCGAATGTCGCGCATAGGCTTCTGGATGTACTCCTGAATATAGAAAATGCTGTGATGGTAGGTGCCCAGCACCTCCTTGTGTTCTAGGATCGCCTCGGCGGCCTCGCGGTCGTTGATCTTGCTCAACAGGCGGCCCCACGACCCCACCGCAGGCTTGAGCACCACCGGATAGCCCAGTTCCTCGATGGCCCGTAGCGCGCTCTCAGATGAATAGGCGATCAGCGTGCGCGGCGAGGGGACGCCGGCTGCGGCCAGGGCGCTGGTGGTCTGGAGCTTGTTGCCGCAGATGTCGGCGACCTGGGCGGTGTTGACGGTAGGAATTCCCCGGTCGTTGAGGATGCGCAGGCTGTAGAGCGCCCGGCTATGGTTGATGCACCGCTCGACGATCAGGTCATACTGGGAAAAGTCTTGCAGCGTGATGCTGCCCTTGCCGTTGTGGCCCGGCGCGATCTCAAAGACCAGGTCGCGGTCGTCGAGCAGATCGATCTGGACGCCGCGCTTCTCAAACGCCTCAAAGAGCAGCTTCTCCTCGACGCGCACGCGGCTGTAGAGAATCCCGACCCTCATCTCACTCTCCCCAATCTTCCTCTTCTTCGGGCGCCAGCGCCAGCGCCAACGGCTCAATGCTGATCACCTCCAGATCGGCCCCACACTCCGGGCACTGGGTGATCTCATTCTCCATGACATTGGTCAGCTCGATCTCGGCGAAACACTCCGGGCATTCGACGACGCCGGACACAGTCTTAAGCGACATCGGTTAGTTCTCCTTTTGAATGATGCTCTTTGAATGATGCTCTCCAGCGATTGATGGCTGATCTCCCGCAGTTGGGATCGGTGCAGCGTTTGTGGCGCGCAGCGCATCCAGCACAGCAGCCGTGACCTCGGCAGTGGTTGCCTTCCCGCCCAGGTCTGGCGTCCATACCTGCGCCGCCAGCGCCTGGTCAACGGCATGGCGGATGGCCTGCGCCGCCTCGGTCTCACCAAGCTGCTCCAGCAAGAGCGCAGCCGCCAGGATGCAGGCCAGCGGGTTGGCGATCCCGCGGCCCGCGATATCGGGGGCGCTGCCGTGGACCGGCTCGGCGACAACAAAGTGGTCGCCTACATTGGCGCTGGGCGCCAACCCTAGCCCACCCACCAAGGCCGCGGCGGCGTCGCTCAAGATATCGCCGTAGAGGTTCGGCGCCACCACCACATCATACCGCTGCGGCTCACGGATCAGCCGGTAGACCATCGAATCCACCAACTGCTCCTCCACGGCAATGTCCGGGTACTGCTCGGCCACGGCCAGCGCGGTGGCGCGAAACAGCCCATCGGAAAGGTTGAGCACATTGGCCTTATGAACAACCGTGAGCTGTGCGGGCCGGTCTGGCCGCGCGGCGGCCCGCTGCCGCGCTAGGCGGCAGGCCATCTCCGCCACCCGCGCCGAAGCCCGCCGGGTGATCACCCGTTCGGCGATCACCCGCTCGCCCGGCTCCACCTCGCGCTCCTGCTTCACATAGAGGCACTCGGTATTCTCGCGCACCAGGAGCAGGTCAACACCGGGCCGGCTGCCGGGGACCGGCTGGGAAGCAGCGGGGCGCAGGTTGGCGTAAAGGTCCAGCTCCTTCCGCAAGGTGAGGATCGGGCTGGCGTAGCCGGAGACCCGGCGGCTGGGCGAGCTGACCGCGCCGAAGAGCGCGCCATCACAGCCTTTCACCTGCTCCAGCGTCGCCGCTGGGAGCGCCACGCCGCTGCGCTCGAAGGTCTCCCAACCAGCCTCCAGCTCAATCAAGCGGATGGGCAAGCCGGTCGCCTCCACCACCTGGGCGGCGGCGGGAACCACTTCCCGGCCAATCCCGTCGCCGGGGATCAAAGCAATGGTATACGCGTTGCTCATGGTTATTTCACCGTTGTTTCACCGCCCCAGCCCTGCCAGCATGACGATCCCAGGGTTGGCAATCGCTCACCAACGACCTAGCAGCGGCCACTCCCCGGCCCGGTACTCCTCGATCCGGCGCCGTGTCCCTGCCGTCACGTCCGCCGGCAAATCGTCCAGCGGAAAGGCAGCGCGGTCGGCGATCTCCCAGCGGTCGGTTGGGCGCTCCAGCCGGAACGAGCGGCTGACAAAGGTCAGCACATGGTTGCTCTGCCCATACTCAAAGCTGCTGTGTACACCCAGCAGTCGCGGCGGCTCCAACAGATGAGCGCCCGCCTCCTCAACCCCTTCGCGCATGGCCGCCTGGTCAGGCCGCTCGCCGCGGTGGATCGCGCCGCCGGGCAAGTGCCATCCGGGCTGGTAGGTATGCCTGACCAACACGACCTGCTCAATGCCGGTCTCGTCGCTGATCAAAATCAGCCGCACCCCCAGCGTCACCGGACGCAAGACCAGCCAGTGGAGCCGGTAAAGCTGGTAGGCCAGGCGCAGGAGCAACCTCGTCATGGCCGGCTATCATGGACCGGCGGCCAGCCGGCGCTTTGTATAGGCGACCAGCCCGCCCG
>DATLZJ010000012.1:0-4334 GCA_035574055.1 Caldilineaceae bacterium | reverse complement strand
GCGGGTTGAAGGTGATGATCCGCGCGTCATTGTCGTCGTTCAGATCGGTGATCTTGTTCTCCGGCGCGACCGTGTCCAGATACCATTCGTAGGTGTAGGTGCCGTCCGCCCCGTTATAGCCGGCCACGAAGTTGAAGTTGCTGCCTAGCCCTAAGGCGGCAAGCGTCTGGCTTGCGTCCGCGGCGGTGAGGGTCACGTTCTCGCTTTGGTCAATCTGCGCCGGCGGGTTGAGGATGCGCGCGATCGGGTTCAGGTACTGAGGGCTGGCGGGCACAAAGAAGTAGTCTTGGTCGTCTGTGGGCACCCCATTGTTGTCGAATTGGAACTTGACCAGGAGCTGGTAGACAGGGATCAGCTCGCCCTGGCCGCTCTGCGCGCTGTCTGGCCCTTTCTCGTAATAGGCCAAGGTGTAGGAGAGCACTTGCCGGCTCTCCAGGTCAATATCGCTGGGGATGGGGTTGAGGACCACCTCTTTGTCCAGCGCCATGTAGAGGTCAATGGCGGTCTGGGCGTCTAGGATGGTGGTCATGACTCTCTCCTCGGAGCCGTCCTCGGCAACGCGCACCTGCTGGGAGACACGGCGCCAACCGCCCTGGGCGCCCAGCGGGTCGGCCTGTAGCTCACCGGCGGCGTTAACCTGACCGGTGACGGGTAGCACGACCTTCTGTTTGGCGCCCGGCCCGACGACGGTGAAGGTGATATTCTGGGTGACGCCGGCGACGTTGACGTCAACGCCGCTCAGGACGCGGGTGTAGATCACCTGGTTGAGCGCCGGCGTCTCGGCCTGCTCGATCTCCTCGGCGCTGGCGAGGCTGGCGCCTCGCCCCAGCGAGCCGGTTGTGTCCTGCTCAATGGAGTCGAACTGGGCATCCGGCGGCATCAGCCCGTTGGAGTTGAGGAAGTTATCGGCGATCCGTTTGAGGTCGTCTTGGGTCAGCACATTCGCCTCGGATGCGCGCGCGGCTAGGGCCTGCTGGGCCATATCGGCTGTCCAGAGCTGGCCGAGGTCGGCGTAGTAGTAGAGGCCGGTGTCTGAGTTCACCGTCAGCGTGCGCGAGATGTCGCTGCTCACCAAGAAGGAGCTGTCGTCCAACGGGTCCGGCGGGTTCACATCTTCACCCACCGAGGCGGTTTGCACCGTGGGGGTGATGAAAAACGCGCGACCAAGCCTGCCTACGTAGTCCTGGAACTCAGCGGTGCTGTACGGATCGATCTTGTAGACCGGCACCTGGATATCGCCCTGTGTCAGGTCCAGCGGCACGGCGGCGGCCATGGAGGTTCCACAGGAGTGGGTATACCAGTAGTAGTCGCTGTCGTAGACATCGGCGCAGACGCTGCTGTAATAGGGGTTGTCGTTGAAGCAGGCGGTCTCTTCGGCGATGACGCGGGTGATACGGCCACGGTCGGCCACATCACAGGCGTTGAACCACGCCTGGGTCAGGCTGTAGCCATAGCGCAGGTAGCGCCCGAAGTGATAGGCCTGGGTGTCCCAGTAGTTGTTGTGGGCGCTGGCATTGGTGACAAAGCCCAGGATCAGGTGTTGGCGATTCATACACTGGGCCATGCGCGCCAGACCGTTATTGGTGCTGGACAGCACCTGGCAGGAGGTCAGCGCCAGCCATTCGTTGTCGCCGTCGCCCCAGGTGGTGTCACAGTCGGTCGAGGCGTTGAGCGTGCCGTCGTCGTGGCTGGCGTTGTCGAAGGTGAACAGCCCCGGCGCGCCATGGCCTACGTAGAACTGGAGGTCCACCGAGTCAATATAGAAGTTTTCGGTGCCGCCCAGGGACGCCCGCTTGAAGTCTTCCTCCCAGGCGGTAGATTCGGCGAAGCTGTAGCGCCGCACAAACCAACCGTTCAACCAGTACCACATGCCATACCGCTCGGCGGCGGTGGCGGCGGTCAAGTTGCCGGCTGTGCCGTGTACGCCCAGCTCCCAGGCCCCGCCGTCGTCGGCGGTGACCGCATCGGGCTGGACCCCTTCGGCGGCCTGCAGGGCAGGAGCCAGCAGGAGGCCGGCCAAGATGCCCAGGCAGAGCGCTCTGGATAAAACCCGCTTCCAGCGTTGCTGGAACAACCTTGCAGCCATTGTTCTTCTCCTTTGCTTCGCTAGTGAAAAGGGTACGTAACAACCCGGCCCGTTGAGGACCGGCGGAGAGTGCATGGACCTGCGCGCCTGGGCCATTATCGCTGAATCTATCGTTGAATCAACGGCAGGTAGAGCGGCCCGACAATCTGCGCGCCCTGGGCCAGCGGCAATGGCGCCGCCAATGGGTAGAAGCGCCCCTTGTTGTTGTTGACCGCCACATTGCCGGCCTCATCTACCACCTGGATAAAGAACTCGGTGTTGGTCGTGCCGGTGATGACGCCCGTCCACTTCTGGGCCGCGGCGTCAAAGGTTAAATCCTGGCTCTGCCACTGTCCCTGCTGCTCATGGTAGGCCACGACGACCCGGTGGATGCCGGTGTCGTCAGTGGTCTCCACCTTGATCTGCCCCTGTCCCGGTGTGACGTTGGGCGGCGTGATCAGCACACCATCTATAAACGAGATGCTGGCCGCGTTTCGGTCTGGGCTGTTGGAGTAGTAGGTGCTGAAGGACATCTGCGAAAAGATGCGGTTGATCCCCTGCTCGCGCGCCTCGCCCTCGCCGGCTGCCTGCGCGGTGGGATGGCTCCGGTACTGCCCTAGGCTCATCAGGATCATGTCGCTGGCGCCGGGGACGCCGGCGCGGACGGTAAAGAAGTCATCCGGGAAGAAGACCTCGCTGGTGAAGGCCGGCTCGCTCTCCTCGGTGACATATTCGTTGTCGGCCAGGGCGATCACCGGGTCAAAGCTGACCACATCGCTGTAGATGCCGCCGAGGAAGACGGCCCCGCGCAGGTCGCCCACCGCCGGCGCATCCACATTCGCCCAATAGACCGGCTGCACCGGCTCGCCTGCGGCAAAGGTGATGTTGCCGTCCAGGTTGTAGGTGACGCCCTGGCTGGTTGTGCTTTGGCCGAAGGCCCCAAAGGAGCCGGGTAAGTTGTAACCGGCGCTCCCCTGGGCGATTGGGCCAAAGGACGAGGGCGGTGTAAAGATAGGATCTGCGCTGGGGAAGGAGGGCGAGTCGGTCAAGGCGCCGCCGCTGGTCACGCTCACCATCGGCAGACCATAGTGGACAACCTGCATCAGCACCTTGGCGTCGAAGGCGTTGAAGGTCTGGGCCTGCATGAAGTAGCGCTTCTTGGCCGCGGCCAGCGCCGGTCCGATCTGGGCGCTGGTCTCGCGTAACAGCTCGCGGCTGACGTTGCGCATGAGCGCCTCGCTGTAGACCACGCCGCTGCCGCCCCAGCCGAAGCCGGTGTTGCCCATGTAGTTGGCGAGCCGGCGGATGTAGGCTTCGGCCAGGTCGAGCGCGCCCGGCTCGTTGAGGCCGCTGTGGCAGCCGACGCTGTAGACCAGCGTGCCGCTCAGGTTGGTTGTGGCAGCCAGCACCTCGGCGGCGGTGATGTCGTCCTCGTCCGGCGTCCCCTGGGCTAGGTGGGTGGAGTGGCCGTTGACCGAGTAGATGTCGAAGCGCGGGTTGGCGTTGAGATACTTGGCGCGCAGCGCGTCGCCCGGCCAGTTGGGTGTGTTCAGCTCGCTGTCGGTCGCTAGCGCATCATTGGTATAGAGGGTGGTGATGATGTTGGCGCTGTCATTTAAAAAGTCATAGCCGGTCACCAGCACCCTGCTGGTGTTGATGGTCTTATTGCCGCCCAGGAAGCTGTCAATGAAGGCGATGATATGCGCCGGCTGCTCCACCAACCGGCTCACCGCATAGTCCGGCAGATATAGCTCATACTGGTTGTCCTGCCGGTCCTCCCAGTGGCTCGGCTCCTTGTCCACCAGGTAATCGTCGGTCAGGATCATGTTGGCGGCCAGGGCGGCGCGAATCGTACCGTCCTCCACGACCTCCGGCGCATATGCCGGCTCGACTGAATCGGCGCTCGGCCCGGTGGGGCTGATGCGGTCGGGCACCCGGCGGAAGGGGATGATGCGGTCGTCGCCGATGATGACCACATAGGCGAGCTGGGGCGCGGAGGCGGCGACGGTCAGCACGCGGTTGCGAATGGCGGCGACCACGTCATTGGCCTTGTCGTTGTCGGCCAGCGAGGCGGTCCAGGCGGCATAGGCGGCGGCCACAGCCGGGTCGGTCTCGACCTGGAGCACCAGCCCCAGCACGGCAGGGTCGGCGGCCAGCGCAAAGAGCTTCTCCATCAGGCTGGCCGCGGCCGGCGCGCCGTAGAGGGTCTCGACCCGCGCACGGTTGACCAGGATCAAGGTCTTGGCTTCCGAAGGCTGCGGCGTGGCGG
>DATLZJ010000011.1:0-14259 GCA_035574055.1 Caldilineaceae bacterium | reverse complement strand
GGAAGAAATGCAGGGAAGAAGTGTGGGAACAGGGAGGGTCGGAGTGACCGGCGCACACCGCGGCGGCGCTCTGCCGGTCAACCGGCTCTGCGGGCGGCATCTGCATTTGGCTGTCGCCGGTGGCTTATGATATATCTCGATCAAATATCTGAGTATATATTCAGATAGGCGAGAGTTTCGGTACAAGGGTTTCGGAAAAGGAGGCCATCTATGCCCAGCCGCCATCCTGTCCGCCCAGCCAAGGGGAGCCTGCCCGACGACCTGTTGGTGCAGGTCGTCGAGACCTTTAAGGCGCTCAGCGACCCCACCCGCGCCCAGCTCGTCTACTTGTTGACCGGGGGAGAGTTCAGCGTCAACCAACTGGCCGAACATGTAGCGGTGACGCCTTCGGCGGTCTCGCACCATCTGGCGAAGCTGCGGGCCATGCGCTTGGTGCGGACCCGGCGGGCCGGGAATCAGGTCTTTTACTCGGTGGATGACGTTCATGTAGCCGCGCTCTTTCGCGAGGCGCTTTCGCATCTGGACCATGTGCGCCGCAACCTGCCCGATCACCCCATCCCTGACTCCCTCGCCCGGCTACGCCCAGCCGCCGGAGCCGGCCATGCCCTCTTTGCGACCAGCCGGTGAGCGACGGGCGCCGGCGGCTCCACGCCAACGCAGCACATCGGTGACACCTGAATCTGTAACCTTTGAGGACCCGTATGCAGCCGCATAGCCACTCGCATCCCCACCCGAGCCAGGAACACCATTCCTTACCAGGGCATTCGCACGGTCATGCCCATGATCATGGGCATGACCATAGGCACGGGCATGATCATCGTGACAGCCATCCGCATCACGACCATCATCACGGCGCTGGCCCGCTCGGTTGGCTGGCCGCGCTTTTCCATCTTCACGGTCACGGCGACCGCCACGCCACCCTTGCCAACGACCAGGCCTTTCTCGACAACGAGCGCGGTATTCGCACCATCTGGCTGGCGCTGGCAGCCCTGGGCGTTACCTCGCTCTTACAGGTGATCATCGTCTATTTCAGCGGCAGTGTGGCGCTGTTGGCAGACACCGTCCACAACATCGGCGATGCGCTCAACTCAATCCCCTTGCTGATCGCCTTCTACCTGGCGCGCCGCGCCGCCACCCGGCGCTACTCCTACGGCTTTAGCCGGGCCGAAGATGTCGCCGGCATCTTGATTGTGCTCTCAATTGCCTTCAGCGCCGGCGTGATCTTCTGGGAGTCCATCCAAAAGCTGCTCCACCCGGAGCCGCTGACCCACTTGGGCTGGGTAGCGCTGGCCTCGGTCATCGGCTTTATCGGCAATGAGCTAGTGGCGCTGCTTCAAATCCGCACAGGGCGGGCCATCGGCTCGGCCGCTATGGTCGCCGATGGGCTGCACGCCCGCACCGATGGGTTGACCTCGCTGGCGGTACTGGTCGCAGTGGGCGGAACCTGGCTAGGCTATCCGCTTGTGGACCCGATCATCGGCCTGCTGATCGGTGTCGCCATTCTCTTTATCACGCGTGATGCTGCAAAAACCATGTGGTACCGGCTGATGGATGCCATTGACCCGGCGTTGCTCGACCAAGCCGAGGCGGTAATCCGCCGCCATCCCCGCGTGAAGCAAGTCCGTTGGGTGCGGATGCGCTGGCTAGGGCACCGGCTGTACGCAGACTTTGCGATTGGCGTCGATCCCGAGATGACCACCGCGGCCTCGCACCAGGTAGCTGAGGAATTGCGCCATGATCTCTACCATACTTTTCCCCACCTCAACGAGGCAGTGGCCCATGTAGACCCCTGGTCGCGCCACGAGGACCCCTATCACGAGCTGACGGCTCACCACGAGCAGGCTTCCTTGCTCAGGAGCTAAACTGAAGAGGCCTACCGGTTCAGGATGGCCTGCGCGACCCGGTTGGCGCTCGCTTGGGCGGTGGGGTTTACCAACCCGGCGGCGCGGTGGCGCGGCGGGTGGGCGGTCAACTGGCGGCGGGTCGCCGCGCGCGCCGCCTCCAGCAGCGCGTTGCGCCGGGCCTCGCTCATATCAAACTCGGTGGTGCCGTAACCGTGGGCAGGTAGGCGCACCACCCAATCCTCAAAGGCTTCGATCACCATCTTGTCATGGGCGGTCGTCGCCGTATCTACCAGCCGCTGGAGCCGTTGCACCGTGCGCAGCTCGCCCACCGCAACGCCGGGCAAAAAGGCATCGGGCCGGCTAGGCAAGGGCAGCGCCTCATCAATGAGCAGGCCCACCACCGGCGCGCCTGTCTGTGGGCCGACCGCTGCGACCACATGGGGCAGGTCAGAGATGAATAGCTCGATGGGGAAGTTGGAAAGCAAGCCGCCGTCCACCACAGCATGGCCGGTCATAGGCCGGCCTCGATAGTCGCCCCAGGCCGCCTCCCAGATAACCTCCTGCCAGAGCAGGGGAATGCTCATGGACATCCGCACCGCCCAGACCAGCGGGCAGCCGGGCGCGGTATTATGGTTGAGCACCAACATGCGGCTCGCCGACACGTCCGAGGCAATCAGCGACAGCTCGACCTGGGTCGCGGCAAAGAATTCGGCAAGGGTCATGCCGCTATAGCCGCGCGGCCGGCCATCGGGGTGGGGCGCGTCCAGCTTTGCCTGCAGCCAGCTCAGAAAGCGGTCCGCCGTGTACCAGCCGCCCCGCTCGACAAACGAATAGAGATGGGGAAAGGTGGGGTGGCGGGCAAAGGCGCGCAGCAGTTGGCGGTCCAGATTGGCCTCGAACACGCCGCCGACGACCGGCAAGTCCAGGTCATGGAGAAAATCAGCAATGGCGCTCGCCTCGATTTCAGCCGCGGTGGCAGCCGGCGGAGTCCCTAGAAAGCCGGCAAAGACGTGCTTGCCGTTCTCGGTCTCGGTCAGCGCCGCCGTCATCTCGCCAACCGTATAGCCGGCGGCGACCAGCGCGGCCATAATCGCTCCCGCCGATGTGCCTAGGATGCGGCCTGCGCTGTATCCCTGGGCCAGAAATTCCTCCCATGCGCCGACCAAGGCGATGCCCTTGGCGCCGCCCCCCTCAAAGACGACGTCGCACTCCATGATCCTTCCCCTCCTTCTGCTCCACGGTCACCAAGCCCCGCTGCGCCGGCACAGACAGGCCGGCGCAGCGGGTGAATACGGCGCTAGAGGTCAATTGCCGGCCTCAATCCTCTTCCATTCAATCCTCTTCCATGTGGTACTTGAAGGACAGCCTCACCTTAGCCCGGTAAGTCGCCACTTTGCCCTCGCTGATCTGCATGTCCATCTCCACCACTTCGGCGATCCGCAGGTCCCGCAAACTCTTGGCGGCTGTCTCCACCGCAGCCGCCGCCGCTCGCTCCCAGGACTCGGTGCTTGTCCCCACCAGCTCGATGATCTTATAGACGCTTTCCGCCACCGTAGACTCCTTTCTGTTGCTCACCCAAGAGCCGGCCAGGGAGAGAGACCGGCGGCCCAGGCAACCCGGCCTGGTCTCCCACCGTCCGGCGACAGACGTTCGTTGAGCCTACATTATGGAGCCGCCGGCGATCTGCACACAGTGAGGAAGCTTGCCGGATCATTCGGCGAGCTTGCCATGTGGAAGATGAACACGCACGGTCGTACCCTGGCCGGGAGCAGACAGCACGGCAAAGTGGCCGCCAATGCTCTCCGCTCGCTCCGCTGCGCCCAGCAGCCCGTAGTGGCGCCGGCGAGCTAGCTCGACCCACCGTTCCGGCAGCCGAAAGCCCCGCCCGTTATCAACCACCTCCAATGTCAATCCCTCTGCGCCGCTCGCCAGGCGAACCTCCACCCGGCTGGCTTGTGCGTGCTGGGCCACATTGGTCAGCGCCTGTTGGCAGATGCGGTACAGCGCCAGCGCCACCCACGGGGGAAGCGCCTCTTCATCGGGCGGCAGCGCCAGCGCCACCTCCAGCTCAGGATGGGCAGCCCGGAAGTGATCCACATAAGAGTGAATCGCGGCGCATAACCCAAAATGCTCCAATGCCGGTGGGCGTAGCTCGTCACAGAGCGAGCGCAACATCCGGTTGGCCCGCTGGACGCCGGCCTGGATAGACGCGGCTGTCGCCTGCAAGCGAGGGTCGGTGAGATGGTTCTGGAGGTCGCTCAGGAGCATCAACGCCGCAGACAATTCCTGGATCGGCATATCGTGCAGCTCCCGCGCCAGATGGAGACGCTCCGCCTCTCGCCCCTCGTTCAACTGCCGCCGCACCTCCAACAGCTCTGCCTCCAGTTGCTTCCGCTCGGTAATGTCCTGGCCGGTGCCGTACATCACCACGCTCTGGCCCTGGTCGTCAACCACCACCCGCCCCTGGGCCTGGATGTAACGAACTGCGCTGTCCGGCCGCACAATGCGATGCTCAAAGCGGAACGGGCGCGCATCGCGCAGGGCTTGAGCGATGATCTGCTCCACCATTGGCCGGTCGTCCGGGTGGAGCCGCGCCAGAAAATCCTGGTAGGTCAATGGTCCCACGCCGGGATCCAACCCATAGATGCGATATAGTTCTCTGGACCAAAGGATCACATCGGCCTGGATGTCCCACTCCCAGCTACCGATCTGGGTAAGCCGCTGCGCCTCGCTCAACTGGCGCTCGCGCTTTTCCAGCGCGAGCTGTGTCTCTTTTAACTCGGTAATGTCCCGGCTGATGCCGTACAGCCCGATGATCTCCCCCTGAGGGTCAATCAGGGGAAGCTTGGTGGTCAGCACCCACTGGCGACGACCATCGGCAGCGACCGTGATCTCTTCACGAGCGATGAGGGGTTGGCGAGACGCGATCAGCGCTTGCTCGTCGGCGTAATATTGTTCGGCCAATTCACGCGGGAAGAAGTCAAAATCGGTCTTGCCGATCACTTCCTCCAGTGGTCGCTTGCCCAAAACCTGACGATGGGCATAGTTGCTGAAGATAAAGCGGCTTCGCACATCCTTGACATAGATATAATCGGGCAGGTCGTTGACCAGCGCGCGCAGCAGCTCATGCTCTTGGTCAATCGCCGCCTGGGGTTGCCGGCGCTGCGCCAACCGGGCCAGGCGCTGCTCAAAGACGTAACGAGCGTGCTCCGGTTGCTCGACCTGGGGCGGCGCCCACTGGGGATTGTCGTACAGCTCGTGGCCGGCCACGACCAGTGGATGCAGGTCCAGCGCCGCTTTGAGCAGGGCAGGGTCAAGCGACCGGCGGTCATAGAGACAAAGGACGGACGCTCGCCTATCGGCGGCCAGCCTATGCAAAAGCGCCTCGTATACGAATAGAGCCTCGTCTGTCATCGTGACCGGCGCCAGACTGGCGCTATCACTGATGACGGCCAGCCCGCTGTAATGGCCGCTTTGCGCCGCCAGCTCGGCGACCGGATCCGGCCCATCTCCTTGATCATCCTGAAGCCAAGCATGAAAATAATTATGAAGATAGCCATCGAGACGGTCAGAAAGACTTTGGCCCAAGACCAGCCGGAGCTGGCCGCTCTGTTGGAGGGCCGCCGCGTCGAGATGGGGTGGGAGATAAGCCAGGAGTTGCGCTTGCCGCTGTTGGTCAGCAATGAGCACGATCTGGCGACCTTGCGCCAGCGCCTCTTCAACAACGCGCGCCAACAGGCCGGCACGCTCCTCCTCGGACTGATAAAAGTGGCAGACGTGGCTGCCGGGGTCCAGCAGGGGACGCAGCTCCATGACCAGACTATCTCTAGATAATAGCTAGGCGCCTTATCTCGGTACCCGAGACAGTCGCGGAGAAAAAAGAACCCGGTACAGACCAAATATCACAACGGCCAAGTAAAACAAGGGGGGCAAAAATAGATAAGTGGGCATAGATGCGAATCAATTATACCGCGATTGTCAAGATAACGCCTCATGGACAATCCCGCTGTCAAGCTTACGCCACAAGAACGCCGCTGCAGGGTTGGCGCCGGCTCCACCCAAAGACCGGCAACGTTCCTACCCCGGCGAATCCTCCCCCTCCCGGCAAACGTATCTTTACCGAGCGACAAAAAGTAATTGCCATTACAATGGGGGCCGCGGTTTTGCGTTTATCTGGCGAATCGGTACAATCCTCCCATGGACCATTCTTGTTCAAGGATGCTCGGCTACACCTGATCTGTTATCCATCTGAACTTTTATTCGATCTCTCCAGGTTCTTCGTCTGCTTGCGACCTCCTGGTGCTCAAATGCCTTCCTGATCAGGTCCTTCCTTGATCAGTTCCTGAGCATCTTCTGACCACAAGCGGTCTCAACATCCTCGCAGGGCGGTCATCGGGGACCGTTCCATCCGCAGCAATGAAGCGAGACGCGCCACGATGGTGCAGGTACATCCATGCGGATGGGCCGATTCGTGGCTTCTGGTCGCCTGTGCGCGTCCGGCGCTCCAGCGCAAGGCTCGCCGCTCTTGGGCGGTCAGTTGCTATGGCCCTGCCGATTGTGCCATATCCAATCGAGACGTTTGTCCCTATGGCCGACGCCGCGCCTATGTCACCATTTGACTCTGTCACGATGGGATGCGGCAAGACAGGGACGGAGCAGCGATCATCCTTATCGTTCCAGGGGTAGGAGAAGAAGGGAAACGATGCCTTACCTCAACAAGCAAGGAAACAAGCAAGACCGGGTGCTGGCCTTTTGTGTGGACTTTATGCTAGACATACTCATCGCCATGATTGGCGACGAAAGAGGATGCAAAATGAGCGAGCAGACGCCCTTGCCGGCAGGACAGCCGGATGAAGAGCAGGAGATTTTGCGCTTGATGCGCCCCGCCCTAGATCACCTTCATCCGGCGGCTGGCAGGGACGACGCCATGCGCTATGTGGTGATCCACAACAACGACACGGCCCCCTATGAGTACGTGGTCCAGCTCTTGGAGTCGTTCTTCCTGGTCTCCGAAGAACTGGCCGACCATATTGCCTGGACCGCTCACACCAAGGGAGCGGCGGTCGTCGCGGTGCGCCCTTCCGAGGAGGCGACGATGCTGGTCCAAGTTGCCCAAGGTCGCGCCAAGTATGACGGCTTTCCACTCATCTTCACGCTGGAGCCGGTGGCCGCCTGATCCGGCGTAAAGAGCCTCAGGGAAGCTCTGCCAACGGCAGATTCGGATAGACATCCAGCCCCAGACCGGCGACAGCGCCGGGGTCGCTGCGCCAGCGATAATAGGCGGCTGCGCCGATCATGGCGGCATTGTCGGTGCAGAGAAAAAGGGGCGGGATGATGAGCGGCAGCCCTAGCTCGGCAAAGCGCCGGGTCGCCAGGTCGCGCAGATGGGCATTGGCGCTGACCCCCCCGCAAATACAAACCTGCCGGGCGTTGAACGCGGTTGCAGCATCCGCCGTCTTGTCCACCAGGACATCGGCGACTGCGCTCTGAAAGGACGCGGCGATATCGGCGACTTGCGGCGCCTGCAAAGGCGCGTCGCCCGCCTGCTCAAGCTGGCGCGTCAGGTTCAAGACCGCGGTCTTGAGTCCCGAAAAACTGAAGTTGAAACGGTGTTCCCCCTGGCTCATGAGCGGCCTGGGCAGGGGATAGCGGTCCGGGTCGCCCGCTTGGGCTGCCCGCTGGATGGCCGGCCCGCCGGGGAAGCCCAGCCCCAACAGCCGCGCCACCTTGTCAAAGGCTTCGCCGGCCGCATCGTCCAACGTCCCGCCCAGCCGCCGGTAACGCCCGTGGTCCACCATCAGGATCAGCTCTGTGTGGCCGCCGGAGACAATCAGCACCACCGCCGGAAAGTCGTCGGTTGCCGGCCCCCCTGCGCCCCCCGCTACCTGAAGCCAGTTGGAGTAGATATGTCCCTCCAAATGGTTGACCGGCAGCAGAGGCAGCCCGCTGGCAAAGGCCAGCCCCTTGGCCGCGTTCACCCCAACCAACAGGCTTCCGGCCAATCCGGGTCCGTGCGTCACCGCCAGAGCATCCAGCCCCTCTACCCCCGCCAACCCTGCCTCGTCCAATGCCTGGCGGATCACCGGCTGGATGGCAAGCACATGCTGGCGGCTGGCGACTTCGGGAAAGACGCCGCCAAAGCGCCGGTGCAGCTCGATCTGGGTCGCCACCACATTGCTGCGCAGAACCCGCCCATTCTCGATCACCGCGGCGGCGGTCTCATCACAGCTCGTCTCAATCGCCAGAATCCTAGTCATACTCTCTATCAATCATGCTCTCTATCAGCTGGACTCTACCGGTCATACTCGACCGGATCAGGGTAGACCGGCGTCGCGGGCCGGGCGCGGCTGGCCCAGACCAACAGGGCCAGGCCCAGGATGCCCAGCCCGACCAGCGCCACCAACTTATAGAGCCGGTCGTCCAAAAGCAACGTGAGCGCGCCAAAGAGCGCGCAGAAAAGCCAATAGCCGATGACGATGGTACGCTCGCGCAGGCCCAAATCCAGTAAGCGGAAATGCAGATGGTCCCGGCCCGCCTGTCCTGGGCGCAGGCCGCGCCGCCAGCGCTCAAGGATAAGCCAGGCCACATCCAGCGCGGGCAGCCCCAGCACCAGCATGACCGTCGCTAGGCGTGCGCCGCCGATGATGCCCAACGCAGCTACGGCGAAGCCCAGGAAGTAGCTGCCCGTGCTGCCCATGAAGATGCTCGCCGGGGCAAAGTTGAAGGGCAGGAAGCCGGCCGCCGCGCCCAACAGCGCCACCGGCAAGATGGCGACGCTGGCTTGGGGCGGCTCCACCACCAAGAGCATATGCAGCGCCAGCACCGTGCAGAGGATGGCCGTCACCCCGGCCACCAGCCCGCTCAACCCATCCAACCAGTTGATGGTGTTCATCATGCCCATGAACCAGAAGATGCTCAGGGGCAACACCAGCCAGAAGGGCAGACCCTCCGGCCCAAAGAAGAAACCGTCGGCAAAGGGGTTGTTGATGTGCTTGATGAAAATTTGGCCGCCGACGGCGATGAGCGCCGCGCCAAACTGGACGAGATACTGAGGCGCCGCGCCCAATTCATAGCGGTCGTCCACGAAGCCGGCGACCACACAAAAGAGACTGCCGGCCAGCAACGCCAGCAGACGCCGCGCCTCGTTAGGGTCATTGCGCGGGGGAAACCATCCCTGCCAGGCCGGCGGCGTGATCTGGGGCAGCAGCAGCGAGAGCAGCACCGTGAGGAAGAAGGCGCTGAAGAGCGCCAGCCCCCCCGTGCGCGGGACCACACCGCGGTGAAGACGGCGCCCGCCGGGCCGGTCCACCAGCCCAAGCCGTTCCCCCACCCGCCCGGCGACCGGCGTCAGAACGATGGAGATCAATAGCGAAGTAAGAAAAAGGGCAAAATAGTAAAAGGGCAATGCTAAGGAGCCAAACCCAAGATCAACACCGGAATGTCAATATCGGCGACGCCGCGAGTCTCCAAGTCCCACACAAATTGCTCAAAGTAGGATACGCCTGTACTTCTTTCCTTTTGTGAACCAAAGAAGTGTCTCATATCTGCCAGAGAACCGCTTGGACGCATGAAGCCCATGCCCAAAGTGCCAGATGATTCGGTTCCGCAGGTAAAGGTTTAGCCTTTTAAAGATCGGATAATAGAGAATGTCCAATGGATAGACCTCCCCATCCTCCACAAAGTTGCCTACCTGCCAGCACAGGCTGCCATCATCACGGAGCACGCGATAGAGTTCGCCAATCACCTGGCGACGGCATATCCTTGCGGCTCATCCTCATCTTCTTCTCTGCTGCTTT
This sequence comes from Caldilineaceae bacterium, assembly GCA_035574055.1. GTDB lineage: Bacteria > Chloroflexota > Anaerolineae > Caldilineales > Caldilineaceae > QEUY01. The sequence goes on along the minus strand of DATLZJ010000011.1, from coordinate 4,619 downwards.
GCGTCCTTTGCGACTTTGCGGTGAGATTTCCCCTATGGTCGCAGGTTGGTCAGCGTGCGCGGGAAGGCAATCGTCTCCCGCACATGGTCCAGCCCGCAGACCCAGGCCACCGTGCGCTCCACGCCCAGCCCAAAGCCGCTATGGACCACTGAGCCGTAGCGCCGCAGGTCAATATACCACTCATAGACGCTGCGCGGCAGATGGTGGCGCTCGATGGCCTCCACCAACTTCTGGGGGTCGCTCATGCGCTCGCTGCCGCCGATGATCTCCCCATACCCCTCTGGCGCCAACAGGTCCACACTACGGCAGACCTCGGGCCGGTCCGGCTCCGGCTCCATATAGAACGCCTTGACCGCCGTCGGGTAATGGTGGACAAAGACCGGCTTCTCGAACTGGGCGGCGAGATAGGTTTCGTGGGGGCTGCCGAAGTCATCGCCCCACTCGATGGGCGGCACCGGATCAGGGTAGCCCGGCACCCGCTCACCTGCCGCAGCCGCCTGATTGATCATCTCCACGGCCTGGTCATAGTGGATGCGCGGGAAGGGCGGCGACACCTTTTCCAGATGAGTCAAGTCCCGCTCCAACACCTTCAGCTCGGCCTGGCACTCGCTCAGACAGCGTTGCACAATCGCCGAGACAAACTGCTCCTCCACCTCCATCAGCCCCTCCAGGTCACAGAACGCAATCTCCGGCTCCACCATCCAGAACTCTTGAAGATGGCGGCGGGTCTTGCTCTTCTCGGCCCGGAAGGTCGGCCCAAAGCAATAGACCTTGCCAAAGGCAAAGATATTGGCCTCATTATAAAGCTGGCCCGTCTGGGCGAGATAGGCCGGCTCACCGTGATAATCAATCGCAAAGAGGGTGGTGGTGCCCTCCGCCGCGGCGGGCGTCAGGATGGGCGTATCCACATTGAGAAAGCCGTGACCGTCCAACCAATCGCGAATGGCGCGCACAATCAGCGCGCGCACCCGCATGGCCGCCCACTGGCGCGACGAGCGCAGCCAGAGATGCCGGTTCTGCATGAGGAACTCGATGCCATGCTCCTTGGGCGCAATCGGGTAAGGCTCTGCGATCTGGATGATCTCAAGCTGGCGCGCGTCCAACTCATAGCCGCCCGGTATCCCCGGCGCGCGCGCATCGGCGCGAACCTCGCCGGTGATGCGCAGGCTGCTCTCCTGGGTAAGCTGCTTCCCGGCCTCAAAGACCTCGTCGCTCACCGTCCCGCGAAAGAGGACGGCCTGGCAGATGCCGGTGCCGTCGCGCACCTGAAGAAACTGGAGCTTTCCCTTGCCGGTCTTATGGTAGAGCCACCCCTGCAGGGTGACCCTCTCGCCCACATGCGCGTGAAGCTGCGCGATGGGCACAACCTGGGCCGCGCTCGTCATGCGTCTATATCCTCATCCTTAGCATCATCATAAGCATCATCATAGCCGCTATCATCATAGCCGCTGTCCCCGTAGCCAATGTCATCGTCGCCGGCCTCATCAGCAGCGGCATAGGGATCCTTCGCAGATGGCGCGGCGGCCATCAGCGCGCCGTCATCGTCATTCTCGCCCTCGTCCTCATCCCCGGCTTCCTCACCCATCAGCGCAGGGTCGCGACGGCGGATCGCCGTTCTCCGCCCGCCGCGACGCCGGCGCTCATCCGGCGGGCGCCGGGGGGCCGGCTCCTCTGCCTCGTCGCGCCAGGCTAAGTCCTCATCTTCCCACTCCTCTTCGAGCGACTCGTCCAGTTCTCCCGTCAGCTCTTCCGCCAGCCCCTCGGCGATCTCCTCCTGTACCCGCTTGGCCTCCTCCTCTTCGCTGCGGAAGAGAGGCGACAGGTCAATCTTGAAGTCCTCCAGCCGCCGGGTGACCTTGGAGAAGTGCTCGCTGCGGAACTCATAGCTGTCCCGCGCCGCCGGCCGGATGACGTGGGTGTAGATAAAGACCTTCTTGGGCGGCAGGTCCAGCTCCGGGTCAGGCGCCATCACCTCCGGCCGCGTCTCGGCTAGCCCCCGCTGTTGCTTAGCCTTGAGCCGGCGGCGACGCCGCCGCTCGCGCCGTTCCCGCTGTGCCTTGTCGGCCGCCTTGCTGCCCGGCTGTTCGCGCGGGTCGCGCGCCTCGCCTCCTTCGCCCGGCCGACGCCGTTTGCCGCGCACGGCGCGGCGATTGGCTCTACCGCCGGACCTAGAGGCATTCTCTTGTCCATCGTTCAACGGTTTGTTCACGCTCATAGGCTTTCCCCCATGGCCCCCATCTACACAGGCGCTCGCCCCGGTCCACGATGGCCGCGTCTGCCAGGAAAGCATCCGGGCAGGCGATCAGGGCACAGTGACGGTCAGGGCACAGGATAGATGCTCACGACCCCGCCCTCTGGATTCAGCAGCCGCGCCACGGCGCCGCTCCCCCAGACCGGCTGCGTCTGGTTCCAGTAGAAGTCGAGGGTGGAATCTACCCCCGCGCCGCTATGGACGCGCACACTGCCGCCAGGAAAGAGGGGCACATTGCCAAAGGTATAGGCCGGGCCGCCTTCCCGCTCCAGCCGCCAACCTTGCAGACTCAGGGCCGCATTGCTCTCGTTAACCACCAGCACCTGCTCGTTCGCCAGGTCGCCCGCGCCGGAGATCGCCGCAATGGCGACGCCCTCCACCACCGCTTCGCCGCCGCTCTCCTCACCGGCTTGCCCTGCTCCGGTCGGGGTTGCGCCTGCGCCTTGAACCGGGATGACCAACCGCTGACCGGAGAACACATAGTCGGGATTGGTCAGGTTATTCGCGCGCAGGATATCGTCCACAGTGAGATTGTAGCGCGTGGCGATCACCAAGAGCGTATCCCCCGGCTGGACGATGTAAATTTCTTCGGCGGCGGGCGTTTCGCTCGCAGGGGTAGCCGCCGGCTCGCCGGTGGGCGGCGCGATCGGCTCGGCCCCGGCAGGGGTGGGGGTGGCAGGCTCCGGCGTCGGCGGCGGCATCGCCAACACCGGCCCAGGGCGCGGCGTGTTGATGGCGGCCAGCTCTTCCGGGTCGGGCCGCCGGGCCTCAAACGCCCATACGACCCCCAAAGCCACCACCAGGCTCACGAATGCATTTACCAACACCAAGAATGCCAAGTGGCGACGACTCATGCACCAGTTCCGGCGAGCGGGCAGGCGTGGGATTCCATACCGGAAATTGTAACATAAGACCCCTCTGGAGCAATACCCACTTTCCATGTGGCAACCTTCCACGTACAATGGAGGCCGGTTGCGAAAAAGGTCGCTCAATGAGGATACGCCATGACGCTGGAATCACCATCCGAGAATTCGCCGCGCCGCCCCGGCAACCTCTTACTCTGGGTTGGGCTGGCGCTATTGTTGATGCTGCTCCTGGGCTGCATACTCACCTTTGCCGCAGGCGCCTGGCTGATGACGCGCGCCCCGCGCGCCGTCGCGCCCACCCCGCGGCCTGCCGCCATGGCCGTGGCAACCCGCGCCCCCGCAGCCAGCGCCCCTGTTCAAACGGTGGTCATTGCCACGCCTGAAGGCGGCGCGGATTATGAAACCGCCGTGCTGGAAAACATCTACCAGCAGGTCAACCCCTCCGTCGTCAACGTCACCGTCCTGAGCCGCGGGCATCCCCTGGTGCCGGATGAGGCGCTCCCGCCGGACCTGGACCCTGACTCGCTGCTGCCGGTCAGCAGCGGCTCCGGTTTTGTCTGGGACACTGCAGGCCACATCGTCACCAACAACCATGTGGTCGAGGGAGCGGAGGAGGTGCAGGTCACCTTCAGCGACGGCACTGTCGCCGTGGCCGAGGTGGTGGGTGTTGACCCGGACAGCGATCTGGCCGTGCTGCGCATTGACCCCGAAGGCTATAACCTGGCGCCTGTCCGCCTGGGCCGCATGGAGGATGTCCATGTTGGGATGCGGGTGGCCGCCATCGGCAACCCCTTTGGGCTGGAAGGCACCTTGACCAGCGGCATTGTCAGCGCCATCGGTCGCTCCATTCCGGCGCGCGCCCGCTTCAGCATCCCCGACTCGATCCAGACCGACGCCGCCATCAACCCCGGCAACTCCGGCGGCCCGCTGCTCAACGAACGGGGCGAGGTGATCGGCGTCAACGCCCAAATCTACTCCGAGGTGCGTTCCAATAGCGGCGTCGGCTTTGCCATTCCCGTCAATGTCGTTGAGCGGGTCGTGCCGGCGCTGATCGAAAATGGCTCCTTCGCCCACAGCTACATGGGGGTCAGCGGCAGAACCTTCAGCCCGATCTGCGCCGAACAGTTAGGGCTGCCCAAGGACATCCGCGGCGCGCTGGTGCTCGAAGTCTTCCCCGATACCCCTGCCGAACGCGCCGGGCTGCAAGGAGGCAGCCGCGAGGTGACAAGCCGCTATCCAAGCATCTGCCCAAGCGTGGCCGGGGGCGACCTGATCATCGCCATCAACGGTGAGCCGGTGACCAAATTCGATGACGTGCTGGCCTATCTCCAGCGCTACACCAGCCCCGGCGACACGGTCACCCTCACCATCTGGCGTGATGGCGACGCCTACGACCTGGATTTGACACTCGGCGCACGCCCCAGCTCCACCCCCTGATTTACACCGGATAGACGGCGCGCCAATCGCAAGGGGCGGTAGCTCACGCCACCGCCCCGCATGGT
>DATLZJ010000010.1:0-11750 GCA_035574055.1 Caldilineaceae bacterium | reverse complement strand
CACCACCACAAAGACGGCGCCAATCGCAAACATGCCGATGAACGCGCCGGTATCCTCAGTGGCGCCTACCACGCCCAACATCAAGATCAGAAAGGCCAGGACAATGGTGCCGATGAGGCAAAAGGCTGCTACCAAGAAGTGGTAGGCGGCGATGATCGGTATGCCCTGGTCCCGGCGGCGCGTTGCAGCCCGTTCGTGGTTGATGCCGCTATCTCCTGTTTCCACAGCCATTCTCGACCTTTCCCTTTCCCTCATGCGCCGTATTGATATGCTCTATGATTTTGCCAATCCCTACTCACCCTCTTGGATAGGCTAGTCTGGACCTTTACCTGCCATACACTACGCAAAAGCCGGTTCAGGGTTGCATTCGCACAATTCTCCGATCCGTGATACAACAAGGGATGAGCCGCCACTCTAGAGAGCCGGACTAGGGACATTAGAGAAGCGGCCCTTGTGGTGTGCATGCTCTGGCCCGGTCGCCCATGCCCAGCGCCCACACCGGTGATAGCTTATCTCATTCCAGCTTGATCTTTGGAGGCGTATATGACTGAGCTTATCCATACTGAAATTATCAACATCATCGGCCGCGAGGTCCTTGACAGCCGGGGCAACCCCACGGTTGAGGTCGAGGTCGAGCTAGCCAACGGGGCTGTGGGGCGGGCGATTGTCCCCAGCGGCGCCAGCACCGGCGCCCATGAGGCGGTCGAGTTGCGCGACGGCGACAAAGCGCGCTACGGCGGCAAGGGGGTGCTCAAGGCGGTCGAGCATGTAAACACCCTGTTGGCCGACGAGCTGGTGGGTTTTGATGCGGTGGACCAGACGGCGCTGGATAAGCGTATGCGTGAGCTGGACGGCACGGCCAACAAGGGGAAGATCGGGGCGAATGCCATCCTGGGTGTGAGTCTGGCCGCGGCCAAGGCGGCAGCCGAGGCGGTAGGGCTGCCCCTGTACCGCTATCTGGGCGGCGTCGCCGGGCGCACGCTGCCGGTGCCGATGATGAACATCCTCAATGGCGGTAAGCACGCCACGGGCAGCACAGATTTTCAGGAGTTCATGGTCATGCCGGTCGGCGCGCCCACCTTTGCCGAAGGGCTGCGCTGGGGTGTGGAGATCTACCAGAGTCTCAAGAAGGTGCTCCACGACCAGGGCTATAGCACCAACGTGGGCGACGAGGGCGGTTTTGCGCCTAGCCTGGGCGGGAATGAAAAGGCGGTCGAGGTGATCCTGCGCGCCATTGAGCAGGCAGGCTATCGCGCCGGCGAGGATGTCTTTATTGCCCTGGACCCGGCGACGAGCGAGCTGTATGACGCCGGTTCAGGCACATACAAGCTGCCGATTGAGGGCAAGACCCTCTCCAGCGATGAGCTGGTGGAGTTGTGGGCCGATTGGGCCAACCGCTTCCCCATCATTAGCCTAGAGGATGGGATGGCCGAGGATGATTGGGCGGGCTGGCGGGCGCTCTATCAGAGGCTGGCCGGCCGGGTGCAGTTGGTGGGCGACGATCTGCTGGTGACGAATGTGGAGCGCATCGCACGGGCCATCCGTGAGAAGGCGTGCAACGCGCTGCTCTGTAAGGTGAACCAGATCGGCACCTTGACCGAGAGTATTGAGGCCATTGAGATGAGCCATCGCGCGGGTTGGGCAGCGGTAGTCAGCCATCGCTCCGGTGAGACTGAAGACGCCACCATTGCCGATCTGGTGGTGGCCTTCAATACCGGCCAGATCAAGACCGGCGCGCCCGCGCGCAGCGACCGGGTCGCCAAATATAACCAGTTGTTGCGCATTGAGCAGGAGCTGGGCGAGATGGCCCGCTACGCCGGCAGAGAGGCGTTTCCCCACCTGCGCTAACCGGGTGTGGCGGCGCTGCGCCGCCTAAACCCAAAAAGCCGAGAGGCCGGCATGGATTAGATGCCGGCCTCTCTGAACCCTTGGTGCCCCTGCTCCGACTCGAACGGAGATGCCCATACGGGCACAGGCCCTCAACCTGCTGTGTATACCAATTCCACCACAGGGGCGCATGCCAAGACTCCTATAGTCAGGACGCTTATAGTATAGCCTGTCTGCGTGAAAAAGTCAAAAATTCTGCTCTGCAAACCCTTCAATCCATCTTGACACCGCCCTGCCGGCTATCTATGATCGCAAATCGCATCCTTGTGCCTTGTCTAGGGGTATGGGAGGACCGACTATGGCTGACCAGACGGCGCCAGTGGCTCATGAATATCGTACAGAAGTCAAGCAACTGCTGGATATTTTGGCCCATTCGCTTTATACCGACCGCGAAATCTTTCTGCGCGAGCTGATCTCCAACGCCTCGGATGCGCTCAACCGGCTCCAGTTCGAGATGCTGACCAACCATGAGGTCGTAGACCGGGACGCCGAGCTGGCGATCCGCATCTATGCCGACCCGGAGACGCGGACCCTGACCATCAGCGACAGCGGCATCGGCATGAACCGAGATGAGCTGGTGGAGAATCTGGGCACCATTGCCCACTCCGGCGCGCGCGCCTTTCTTCAGAACGCCGGCGCGGGGCAGAGCGCCCTGGAGGAGATCATCGGCCAGTTTGGGGTGGGCTTCTATTCGGTCTTCATGGTGGCCGACGAGGTGCGGGTGCTCTCGCGCTCCTACCGTCCCGAAGACCAAGCCTGGGCCTGGCGCTCCACCGGCGACAGCACCTATACCGTGGAACCCGCAGACCGCACCGAGCGGGGCACCACTATCGAGATCAAGCTCAAGGAGGACGCCGGCGAGTTTGCCCAAAGTTGGCGGATTGAGCAGATCATCAAAAAACATTCGGATTATGTATCGTTCCCCATCTATTTGGTGGACAAGGACGAAGAACAGGAGGGCGAAAAAGAGGATGGGGAACAAGACGGGGAGAAAACCGCAGGGCGCATTATCAACCGGCGCACCGCACTCTGGCGCCAGTCGCCGTCTAAGGTGGAGGCGTCCGAATACAATGAGTTCTACAAACAGTTGACCTATGATAGCGACGACCCGCTGCTTCATCTTCATATGGTGGCCGATGCGCCGGTCAACCTGCGGGCGGTCTTGTTTGTCCCTGCCAAACGGGAGCGGGGCCGGCTCTATCTGCGCCCGGAGCATGGCCTGCGCCTCTACTCTCGCAAGATTCTCATCCAGGAGCGCAACAAAGACCTGTTGCCCGATTACTATCGCTTTGTGGAAGGGGTGGTTGATTCGGAGGACCTGCCGCTCAATGTCTCGCGCGAGATGGTGCAGAGCAACCCGGTCATGCGCCAGATTCGCCGCGCGCTCACCAATCGGCTTAACAAAGAGTTGAAGACGCTGGCCGATGAGTCGCCGGAGCGTTACGTCGCCTTTTGGACCGAGTTTGGCCCCTATCTCAAGGAAGGGGTGGCGGTGGACGCCGCCAACCAGGAGACGCTGATCGATCTGCTACGCTTCCGCACCAGCAAGGGAGGCGATGCGTGGGTTTCGGTCCAGCAATATGTGGAGCGCATGAAGCCCGACCAGGAGGCCATCTATTATGTGCTGGGGGAAGACCTGAAGTCGGTGGCGCGCAGCCCGCATCTGGACTACTTCCGCGCTCACGACATCGAGGTGCTCTATCTGGTGGACCCCATTGATGGCTTTGTCACCTCTATGTTGCGCGAGATGGGGGGGAAGCCCCTTCGCAATGTGGATGACGCGGGCTTGAGCCTGCCCGCGGACCAGCAGGCCGAGCAAGAGGCCGCGCCCCAGGAGCAGTTCGACAAGCTGGTCGAGCGCATCAAGCAGGTGTTGGGGGAGCGGGTGCTAGGTGTGCAGGAGTCCAAGCAGCTTGTCAACAGCCCCTGCCGGCTGGTCTCGCCCGCCGATAGCCCGGATCGAGACTTGCAGCGGCTGCGCCGGCTGACGGAGGAGGACTATGAGACGCCCAAGAAGCTGTTGGAGCTAAACCGGCGCCACCCGCTGATCGCCAACTTGGCCCACCTGGCAGCGCATACGCCTGACGATCCGCTGATCAACGCGGCGGTGGAGCAGCTCTATGACAATGCGCTGCTACTGGAGGGGCTGCACGCCAATCCGGTGGACATGGTTGAGCGCATCCAACTGCTCATGGAGCAGGCGGTCGCGGCCAAGGCCAATAGCCAATGAGCGGTGGGTTAAAGCCGGATAATGCCCGTCGCGGCCAGCAGCGCAAAGAGCAGGGGTTGGTGAACCAGGTAGATGGGCAGCGAGTGGCGGCCTAGCCATTGCAGGCCGCGCAGGGGCAGCCAGGTCGAACCGTCGGGCAGCGCAAGCCGCCGGCCCTGGGGCCGGTAGAAGGTATTGCCCAGAAAGATACCCAACAGGACGACGCCAAACCAGGGGATCACCGGAAAGTAATCGTTGGGGTAGTAGGCGACCGGCTCCAGCCCCAGCCAGAGCAGCCAGGGAAAGTCGAAGCGGAGGGGCAGGAGGAGATAGCCGGCGACGTTGAACAGCGCCCAAAGCGCCAAGTTGAGCCAGCGGTAGCCGAGAAAGGGATAGGCGGCGACAATCGAAAAACCGATCAGGTGGAGCACGCCGAAGTGAACGTAGCCCACCCTCGCCGCCCAGACCACCAGGCTGACGACCATGCCCCAACCGAAGATACGCAGCCCGCGCGCCAGAAAGGGGCGAAAGGGCAGGGGATGCTCCTGGTTTGGGCCACGCAGCCGCATGGCCATCACCGCCAGCGAGACGCCGACCAGGGTGATAAAGAGGGTGGCTGTGGTGCGCTGGAAGTACTTCCAAAAGCCGGTGTAGAGGGCCACATCGGGCAGCACGCGAAAGTACCAGAGGTCCCACATCAGATGGTAGACCACCATCATCACAATGGCGATGCCGCGCAGGCTGTCAATCTCCCAGAAGCGGCTGCGGGGAGAGCGCGCCGCCGGGCGGTGCAGCAGGCTGCTGAGACCGGTCAAGCAGTTACTCCTTTGTAGTTGTGTACAGGTTTGTAGTTGTGTACAGGCGTGTCTGTTGTAGCTGTGTTGGTTTTCGTGGCGTTTGCAGGAAAACGCATTTACCGTTAACGTCTTCACGACAAAACCCGTGTACGCTGGGCAGGCAAAGAAATCGGAAGCTAAACCATCATGAGTAGTCTATCGTAGGGAGGCAGGATGGCAAAAGCAAGGGCATCCACCCGAAAGGCATCAACCGCCAAAGCGAGTGTAAAATCTGCGCCCACCCCGGCCAGCCCACCGGCGTCCCCGCTTTCTTCGCGTAGCGCCAGGGAGGCCATGCGCGAGGCGGCGGCGCGCAAGCGGCGCAATCAGAACCTGATGTTGATCGGCGCGGGGGTGCTGGTGGCGGCGCTGGTGATTGCGTTGGTGGCGCTCAACTTCCGCCGGAACCAGCCGGTGGTAGGGGAGCAGACCTTCCCCTCCCAGGGCAATGTTCACATTCCGCTAGGCAGCGTGTCGCCCGTCGCCTACAACAGCACGCCGCCCACCTCCGGCCCCCACTATGAGAACCTGGCCGCCTGGGGCAGCCATGCCGAGCCGCAGCGTTATGAGCATTTGGTTCACAACCTGGAGGACGGCGGGGTGGTGGTCTACTACCAGTGTGAAGACGGCTGCCCGGAGCTGGTCAGCGAGCTGGAGAGAATTCTGGAACCCTATTTTGCGGCTGGCCGGCATGTAGTGCTGGCGCCCAACGACCCGACCTGGACGGTGGGCGGGAGCCAACCCCTCCACCGCGACATGGGCGCCCGCATCGCCCTGACCGCCTGGCAGAAGCTGTTGACGTTGGACGAGGTGGATGAGGAGACGATCCGCCAGTTCATCGAGCGGTACGAGGGTATTGACCACCATCGGGGGTAGAACGCCGCTTTGGTGAAGCCCTGGACTTAAAGTCCAAGGCTGTTACGGTTCATGAATAACCTCACAACCTGTGCGTCAGGGGGAGCCATGCTACCGGCTCCCTTTGATATTTCCTACCATCCAGAGATCGCAGCGAGCACAACAGACGTATACTCTATAGCTGTGCAAGATTTGACACGGGGGCACACTCAGGAGGGCCGTGCTCTCTGAAGGATTGGGCCGGCGCAGGCCAAACCGGAGGAACAATCCACCCCTGCCTGCCGTACCCTGTACAGAGGCGTATCTATTTCCCTGTGAGCACGTCTAATGAAGTGACTGCTGCCAGAAGCCGCTCCGGTCGCAGGGTAGGCAGCCGGCGCGCGATCAGTACCCTGGAGAGAAGCAGGGAAGTAGGACGGGACAGGCGCCCCGAAGCGCATTGCGCCTGCGTTTATAACCACCATGACGGTTTCGACCCTGGTGTTGGCAGTACGGGTGATCTTGATTATGCTCTACTGCCCGCGGTCAGATGTGCGTTGGATGCTGGTGGGCCTTGGCCGGGAGTTGCCAAGTCTCTGCCCTTGGAACCGCTTCGGAACCGCTAGTGGGATAGACTCAGAGGGCAAAACGAACCGTGTCGAATATGGATCGATCCGACAAGCTCCTGATTATTATCCCCGCTTACAATGAACAGGGCGCAATCTACCAGGTCGTCAACGGCGTCCGCCAGGCGACGCCCGAAGCCGATGTGCTGGTCATTGACGACGGCTCGGTAGATAACACTGCCCTGGAGGCCGAGGCCGCGGGCGCGTTGGTGCTCCAGCACCCCTTTAACTTGGGCATCGGCGGCGCAGTCCAGACCGGTCTCAAATTCGCCCGTGAACATGCTTATGATTATGTGATCCGGCTCGACGGCGATGGACAGCACAACGCCGAGGAGATTCTGCTCCTGATCAATGTGCTGCGCAGCCAAAAGGCCGATATGGTCATAGGCTCCCGCTTTCTGGAGACGCGCCAGGACTGGCACATTCCCTGGGCGCGCCGCCTGGGCATCAGCTTTTTTGGCTGGGCCGTCTCGCTGTTGATCGGCAACCGCGCCACCGACACGACCTCCGGCTTCTGCGGCATGAACCGCCGCGCCGTCGAGGTGCTGGCCGCCTATCTGCCCCAGGATTACCCGGATGTGGAAAGCCGGGTGATCATTCACAAGGCTGGGTTGCGCCAGGTGGAGCTACCGGTCCACATGCGCGCCCGTATGGCCGGCGTCAGCTCCATCAATGCCTGGCGTTCGATCTACTATGCCTGCAAGGTCACGCTGGCGATGGTCACCTCGGCGCTTAAGGACATTGCGCCGGCCGAGCAGAAGGGCAAGCCGGGCGTTGGCCGCCCTCCTTTCCTCCATAGTTATCTAAACGGCAACGGAAATCGCGCCCTGAACAGCAGCGCCAGCAGGGCCGGAGGCCCTGCCGTACACGGCCATGCCACCGGGCTGGCGGCCGGCGGCGCGCCTGTGTCTACATCGGAAGTTGCCCAATCCCACGGCATTGAGCCGTAACCTATGCCGGCGAGGACGCACACGTAAGGAGTACGTGGATGCGGATTCCCATTGAACAGCAAGTTATCGCAATCCTGTTCAGTCTGATCCTGTTGCTGGTAACGCTGCAACTGATCCGCAAGCATAAGCTGCGGGAGGAATATTCGCTCGTATGGCTAGGCGCGAGCCTGGCGATTTTTGTATTTGTCATCTTTGACCCGCTGGTGGCGCTGCTGGCCCGGCTCTTTGCGGTCACTTACGCGCCGACGCTGGTCTTGGTCTTTGGCGTGCTGTTCTGTGTGGTGCTGCTGCTTTCCCAGAGTGTGACCATCTCGGCCCAGGCCAATCGTATTCGCGACCTGGCCCAGAGCCTCAGTATTCTGGAGTGGCGGCTGCGCCAGATGGAGCGGGCGCAAAGCCAGTGGGGCGCGAATCCGGCGAGCCAGACCCTCCCGGCAGATGCGCCCGCCGGCGTTGGGGCGGAGCAGCCCGCGCCGCTGCCCGTTGCCCCGGCGACCACTGCCCCAGCGACCATTGCCCCGACGATTGTGGAGGGACGTAACGGCCAGCGCCGTGAGCCGGTGACGCCCAATAAGGTCCTGGTGATCGGGCTGGATGGCGCCACCTTTGACCTGATCAAGCCCTGGGCGGCGGCGGGCTATCTGCCCACCCTCCAGCGCCTGATGCTGGAGGGCGCCCACGGAACCCTGCGCAGCACCGTTCCACCCATGACCGGCCCGGCCTGGACCTCCTTTGCCACCGGCGTCAACCCCGGCAAGCACCGCCTCTATGACTGGATCGCGCGTGATGAGGGCAGCTATGCCTTTTCGCCCGTGACCGCGCTGGACTGCGCCGCGCCCACCATCTATACCCTTTTGAGCCAGGCAGGGCGGCGGGTCTGCACGCTTAACGTGCCCATGACCTATCCGCCCACACCCGTCAACGGCGTCATGGTCTCCGGCCTGCCCGCGCCCAGCACCAAGGTGACCGTGACCTACCCGACCGGGTTGCTCCACGAGATTCAGCAGGCGGTCGGCGACTATATCCTCTACCCGGACCCCGGCCAGGCCTATTCCGATTCCGGCGTCAGCGCCTTCCTGGAGCGGCTCTACCGGACCACTGACCTGCGCGTCAAGACGCTGGACTACCTGCGCAGCCGCGAGCCGTGGGACTTTGCGATGGTAGTCTTCAACGGCACCGACACCGTCAGCCATGCGCTTTGGAAGTATATGGATTCGCGCCATCCGCTCTATGACCCGCAGATGGGCCGGAAGTATGGCAACGCCATCCGCGATTTCTATCAATATTTGGATGGCAAGCTCGCGCAGATGGTGGAGACGCTGCCCGAAGACACGACTTTGATTGTAATGTCGGACCACGGCTTCGGCCCCTTCCACAAGTTCATCCATGTCAACAACTGGTTACTGCAAGAGGGCTTTATGGCCGTGCAGCCGGGGGTGTTGCCCAATCTGAAGCATAGTCTCTTCCGCTTGGGCTTTACCCCCATGAACGTCTACGATACGCTCATGCGCCTGGGCTTGGGCGCGCTCAAGCGGGAAGTCGTGCGTGGTCAGGGACAGGGGCTGCTCAAGGCGCTTTTCCTCTCTTTTGAGGATATTGATTGGCGGCGCACCAAAGCCTACTCGCTGGGCAATGTGGGGCAGATTTACCTCAACGTTGCCGGCCGCGAGCCATATGGCTGTGTCCAGCCGGGCGCAGAGTATGAACGAGTGCGGGAAGCGATCATGGCCCGCCTGCAAACCCTGTGCGACCCTCAGACGGGCGAGACCGTGGTGGAAAGCATCTACCGGCGGGAGGAACTGTATCAGGGCGAATATTTGGACAAGGCGCCCGACATCGTGTTCTTGCCCCGCCGTCTGGAATATTTCGGCTTTGGCGAGTATGAGTTTGGCAGCCACCAGATCATCGAGTCTATGCGTCGCGGCATTTCCGGCACCCACCGCATGAACGGCATCTTCATGGCCTATGGCGCGGCCATCCGTCCCGGCGCGGTGGTGGAGAATGCCAGCCTCTATGATCTGGCGCCGACGATCCTGCACTTGATGGGCGAGCCGGCGCCCCCCCATATGGACGGGCGGGTATTGAGCGAGGCGCTGGCTGGCGACAAGGGCGCGCCGGCGCAGGGCGACACCATGAGCGCCGAGGATCGGAAGCTCTTGGCCGACCGGTTGCGCAGCCTGGGTTATGTCGGGTAGGGCTTTGGATAGGGTGAGGAATACGGTGGGCGACGCTCTGGACGCAAGGCCGCGCAATGCCTTTACGGTTGACCTGGAGGAGTGGTTCCAGGGGTTGACCAGCACCAACCGCCGTCCGGCGCTCTGGTCGAGCCTGGAGAGCCGGGTAGAGCCGGCGACCCGGCAGTTGCTGCGGCTCCTGCGCGACCACGGGGTGCGCGCCACTTTCTTTGTGCTGGGCCATGTGGCGGACCATCACCCGGCGCTGATCGAGGCGATCCGCGGCGACGGCCATGAGCTGGGCGTGCATGGCTATAGCCACCGGTTTGTCTACAAGTTGACGCCCGCCGAGTTTGCCGGCGAGCTGGCGCGCAGCATCGAGGCGCTCATGCGGATTACGGGCGAAGCGCCGCTCGGCCACCGGGCGCCCTACTTCTCGGTCAACGCTCAGACGCCGTGGGCCTTCGATTGTCTGGAAGGCGCGGGGCTGCGCTATGACAGCAGCGTCTTTCCGACGCGCAATATGCTCTACGGCTACCCCGCCGCGCCGCGGCTGCCCTACCGGCTGCCAGGCCGGCAGCTCTGGGAGTTGCCGGCTTCGACCGTCCGCTGGGCCGGGGGAACCTGGCCCGTGGCCGGGGGCTTCTATGTGCGGGCGCTGCCCTATGCGCTCCTGCGCCGGGCGTTTTGCCGGCTCCAGGCCGCGGGCGAGCCGCTCATTCTCTATGTCCACCCGTGGGAGCTGGACTTGGGCCAGCGTTACAGCCGGGTGACGGCGCGCGAGCGGGTGACCCATTACTTGGGCCGGCGGGGGCTGGCGGCCAAGTTGGAGCGTCTCTTGAGCGAGTTCCGCTTTGGCACGATGGGCGATCTGGTGGCGCAATTAGAGGCGGAGACGGTTCCGGTTGCCGAATCCGCATCGGCGCCAGGTCCTTTGCGCCGGCAGTCAATGGCATGAATGGCTTGCGATGATTGTCACAGAGCTTGTGCAGTCCGACCGCCCTCTATGGGATGCCTTTGTGCGCCAGTCGTCCAACGGCTTGCCGCAGCATTTGGCCGGTTGGCAGGATGTGCTTTCCAGAACCTACGGCTATGACACCTGTTATCTGGCCGCATGGCGCACAGCCAACGGCAGCGGGCGCTCCCTAGCCGGGGTGATGCCGCTCTTTGTGGTGCAGAGTCCCCTCCTGGGGCGGACGCTGACCACCATGCCGGGTGGGCTGTGCGCCGAGGATGAGACGGCGGCCACGGCCTTGATTGAGGAAGGACGCGAGATCGCCCAACGCCTGCGCGCCAAGCGCTTTGTGCTGCACGACACCCGCCAGGCCTGGCCGGGCGACCTGGAGACGAGCTGCGACCATGAAAACTGGCTGGTGGATGTGCGCATGGGGCAGGAGGCGACATGGCAGCGCTTGGACCGGAACATCCGGCGGCAGGTGCGGATAGCCGAGCGCAACGGTTTGACCGCCGAGGTGGACCGCAGCGGCGCCCGCCTGGGCGACTTCTATCAGGTCTTGAGCCGCTTTACCCACCAGGCCGGTACGCCGGTCTTTGGCCGCAACTTTCTGGAGAATGTCATCATGGCTTTTCCGGGCGGCTTTAATATCATTCTGGTCTATCATGCAGGCCGGCCCATCGGCGGCTATTTCCAGCTTGAGCTGGGCAAGCGCAACGTGGGCGTTTGGGGCGCGGCGCTCCATGAGACATTGGAATTGCGACCGGTCTACCTGGGGTATTGGACGATTTTGGTGGATACCATCGCCCAGGGCTTTGAATGGCTGGACATGGGGCGCAGCCCCGCCGGTTCCAACGCCTCCAAATACAAGGGCCAGTGGGCGACCAGTTCTGTGCCCGTCTACCAGCAGACGGTCTCGTTGGGCCATGCTCACCAGAATGGCAGCGTGACCCGGCAGGTGAAGAATGACGCCCGTTTTTCTCAAGTACGCCGGCTCTGGCCGCGGCTGCCCTTCGGCGTCGCCCAGTTCTTAGGCCCACATCTGCGGCGCCATGTGCCATTTGCATAAGGAGCCGTTGGCGTGGGAGTCTATAGTCAACGCGGCGTCTTGCAAAGGCGCCGGTTGTAGAGGGATTGAGCCTTGTTGATCAATCGTAAATCTCGGCTCGGGAGCCGTACAACTCAGACCATCGCCTTGCCGGCGGCGCCGCAGGTTGCAGCCCCGGTCTGGCCGCGTGCAGCGGCGCAGGCGGCGCTCCCGGTCGGGTTTATCGCCCTT
>DATLZJ010000009.1:0-3160 GCA_035574055.1 Caldilineaceae bacterium | reverse complement strand
CCGCCAGGAAGCCCGTGCGGTAGGATACCGCACCTACAGGCTGTCACCTCACACCGAGCACAGAAGCCGTGTTCACGACTTATGACTTTATGACGCAGAACACGGCGGGGTGGCCGGCGCGCTCAGGGAGCAACGTGTACTGTAATGGGCCGGGAGGTGGTTGAGGCCCCATTGGCATAGACCAGGCGAGCCGTAAGCTCATAGTCGCCGGGGGCAGCGCCAGTCCAGGTGAGGGTATAGAGCACGTCGGGGTCCTCGCCGATGAGGGCGTTGTTGGCCCGGAATTCAACGCGCGCCGCCGGTCCCAGCGCCGGCGCGGTGTTGACGGCCAGAAGGATAGGCTCGCCAGGGGCAAAGCGAGCGCCGTCGGCAGGGGAGACCAACTCCACGGCAGGGGAGGGCATAGGCGGCCCCGGCTCGCGGCCGTCAATTTGGAGGAGATAGGCGACCAGGTTATCCAGCGCTTGCGGGTCGGCAGCCAGCGCCTCGGCGAGCGCGCCGTGACGGCCATCGGCATTGCGGGTCGTAAAGACATCCATCAACGTCGGCGCGGAGCCGTCGTGGAGGTAGGGCGGCGTCAGCCAGAGGCCGCGCAGGCTGGGCGTGTCGAGGCCGGCGAGCGGCCCGCCTAGCCTGCCGCCGGAGGCTGCGGAGAGGGTGCCCACGTCGTGGAGAAGCCCGTTTGGACTGTCGGTGAACTCCGGTCCACCGTGGCAGCCGGCGCAGCCTGCCTCGTGAAAAATGGCCTTGCCCTTGACGCCTGCTTCGGTCAGCGCGCCGCCAACGGTGCGGTAGGGGCTGGCGGGCAGGGTGCGCAGGGAGGCCACATAGGCGGTCAGGGCGTCCAGTTCGGCGCTGAGACCGGCTTTCGGGTCGCCCAGGGGGTGGGCGCGGCTGCCCTGGGCCAGCATCTCGTCGCTGAGGAAGCCGCTGCCGCCGAAAGCGGCGCGGATGTCATGCTCAAAGTCCTGCACCTCGTCGAAGTTGGCGCTCCAGTGCAGCCGTCCATGCGCCGGGCTGCCCCGGCCCAGGAGCGAGATGGTGTTGCGCAGCCCTTCGCCTTCGGCTGTGCGGTCCCAGACGCGGCCATCATCGCGGCTATCGAAATGGCAGGAGGCGCAAGCCATGTACTCGTCCCGGTCCATGCGCGGGTCTTCTGCATTGTAGAAGAGACGCTTGCCGGCCAACACCTCTGCCGGCAACAGTTCCTTATCTACCGTGGAAATCTCGCCGAGCAGGCGGGCGCTGCGTGCGGCGGGCTTGAGGATGTTGGCGACATCGTAGACCAGCAGGCTGCGGGTCAGCCAGCTATGGACAAAGAGCTTGCTGCCGTCGGAGGTGAAGACCAGCCCTTGAGGCGCGGCCCCTACTCCTTCGATGCTCGTGATCATCTGGCCTGAATAGGCGTCCAGCACTTCAATCGCGTTCGAGCCTTCCAACACGACAAAGAGATAGTCGCCTAGGGGACTGAAGCGGGCCGCCACGGGACCGTCGCGATTGTTGAAGTCGTGGCGCTCGGATAGTAGCTCCTGGCCCGTCGCCAGGTCAATCTGCGCGATCATAGAGCGGACGGTGCTTTCGAAGGTGAGGCGTTGGCCGTCCCGCTGCTGGCCGCGGGCGATGTTGTGCTTGCGCGAGGCAACCCACAGCCGCGCCCCATCCGGCGCAACCAGCGCGGCGCTCAAGCCATTGGGCACGCCGCGACCGCTGCTTTCGGTGTCTGGGCCGGGGTCAAAGGGCAGCGTGAGGGTGCGGCGCACGGCAAAGGCAGCCGGGTCAACCTCGACCACCTCGCCGTGGGTATCCGGCGAGATAAAGCGCGTGACCAAGAGGCGTTGGCCGTCCGCGGTCATCGCCAAGCCGCGCGGGGTTGGGCCGGTTGCCAAGAGGCCGGTGACGGCGCGTGCTGCGGCATCGAGCCGGGCAATCTGGCCGGTCGCCTGGAGCGAGACATAGGCGGTGGGCTGGCGCGGGTGAAAGAGGATCCCATAGGGTTCAGAGCCAGGGGGAAGGGGGATGGTCGCCAGCAGGCCGCCCGTCCCATTCGATAGGACGCTGATGGTGGCGTCGCCTTGATTCACGACCCACATGCTGCCGTCGGGCGCTTGGGCAAGCGTGCGGGGCTGGAGGCCCACCGGCGCCTCGAACATCTTGGTCAAGTTGACGGCATCGGTGGCCGTGACGCTGTTGTGGTCCGGGTTGACATTCCAGACCTGGGTGCCCGACTGGTCGAGGATAATGGTGGAGGAGGCCGGGGCGATGCCAGGCAGCGGGCGGTTATAGACGGTGGCGAGCGTCGAGCAGCCGGTGGCGCGGCGCCCGTCCGTCACTTGGACGCGCACTGTGTAGTGGCCGGGTTGGGTGTAAGTATGGCCGGCGCTGCTGCTAGATGAAGGCTCGCCGCTGTCGCGCCCGTCGCCAAAGCTCCAGCGAAAGCGCAGGCCCGGCGGCCCCTCCAGCACACGCGCCTGGAAGGTTGCGGTCTGGCCGGTCTCCACCGGCGCGGGCGGCTCGATGGCGCACCAGAAGGCGGCCCCATTGGCGTCGCCCGTCGAAAAGGTGGAGCGGAAGGCGACGGGCGTCCCGTTGCCGGCTACGTCGCGAATGCCGCCTGCCGGGACAATAATCTCATAGGTCGTGTCCGGCTCCAGCGGGTGGTCGGGGGCGAAGTTGACGATGCCCGTCTGGCTGCTGTAGCGGCCCGGCAGGGCCTCCTCGCGGCCTATGGGGCGCACGATCAGGGTTTCGGCGTTGACGGTGCGCAGGTCTATGCGGTCGGTGAAGGTGAGGCCGATGCGGCTGGCGCGCGACTGGTGGCCGGCGCCGTCGGCGGGGACGACCATATTGACCTGGGGGCCGGTGGTGTCGGGTTCGGCCTGGTGGGCGAAGATGAAGCTGCCGTTATAGTGGTCGTCGCTCAGGATGACCAGGTTGCCGAGCGCCACGGCAAAGTCTTCGTCGCGCTCGACAAGGCCCGAGGAGGCGGTACCGGCCAAGCGGAACTCCCGCTCATCGCTCAGGTCTATCTTGACATAATGTGAGGAGGCCCCAACATGGGCGAAGTGATCCTGGATGGTCAAATAGCCGCCGCGCCCGCCCATTGGCGCAGAGCTGATCAGGCGGATCTGCATAGGGTCGCTGATGTCCAGCGCATGGAAGT
>DATLZJ010000008.1:0-2537 GCA_035574055.1 Caldilineaceae bacterium | reverse complement strand
CCAGTCGCACACACCGCACCGCGCGCCGGTGGTGGACCTGACCCGCTTTGTGGACCTGCTGGACTGGACGGTGGCGGCCGACCGCTTTGTGCGCCTGGGCGACGCCCAGGACCTGGCCGCACGCCTGCGCGCTGCGCGGCCTCATTACACTGTACAACAGCAGGACCCGCAGGCCAGGCGGGCCGGTGAGGCATTAGGCCAGGCGGCCAGGGCGATGACGCGTGTGTCACAGGCGCTGGAACTGCTGCGCCCGGCGGAGGCCATGGAGGCCAGCGCGGCGCTGCCCAAGCAGATCGCCGCGCTGGCGCAACTGCCGGCCCTAAATACCCTGCCGTTCCGCCTGTTGGCCGACCAGGTGGTTAGCTCCTATGCACCTTTGGCGATGGACAAGGCAACCCAGCAACAACAATCGGCAGAGGCGCTGCGTATCGAGCGGGAGATGGTAGAGAGGTATCTGCAGTGGGGCCATTATGTACAGGCGGCGGGGCTGGCGCGGGAATGGCTGGTGACCTGGACGCTGCTCCAGGCCGGCTTCGGCGACCCATTGGAGAGCGGGGCGCGCAAAGAGGTAGAACATAACCTGGGGGCTGCCGGCAAAGAGCGAGAGCATAATCACGGTCGCTTTGGCTCCTATCCCTTGAGCACGGGCAAGGACCTGCGCCAACTCCCTCACGCCGCTACTTTGCTGGACCTCTACCAGCAATTGGGCGATGTTCGTAACGACATCATGCACGCAGGCAAACGCCCCCAGCCTATTCCGGCAGCAACACTGGCGGAGAAGGTCCAACGGCTTTGCGCCCGCCTGCGCGAGTTTCCGCTGCCCAGTGAAGGGGACGCGGCATGATCTTGATCAACTTTTCGCACCCGCTGACGCCCGCCCAAGTCGCGCAGATCGAGGCGCTGGCCGGGCGCGCCATCGAGCGCCTGATCCAGAGGCCGGTGCAATTCGACGAGCAGCAGCCCTTTGCGCCCCAGGTGCAGACGCTGGTGGATGGGGTAGCCCTCACGCCGGAAGAGTGGCAGACGCTGCCCCTCTTGGTGGTGCTGCCGTCGCTCAATTTTATCGCCGCGGCGCTGCTGGCAGAGCTGCACGGGCGCATGGGCTACTTTCCGCCGGTCGTGCGCACACGGCCCGCGGCGGGGCAGACGCCGCGCGTCTATGAGGTGGCGGAGATTTTGGACTTGCAGCAGATCCGGGAGGAGGCGCGCAAGCGGCGCTGATGGGCTTATGTTGATCGCACTGAAGCTCGAGATTGCGCCGGCGGCGCCGGCGGCGCTGCCGCCCTACTTGGGGCGGGCGGTCTATGCAGCCGCGCTGGCCCGGCTGCACACGCTGGACCCGGCGCTGGCGGCCTCCATCCATGAGGGCGACGGGCCGAAGCCGCTGACTTGCTCGTCGCTGCTGGGCGCGCCGCGCCAGGGTCCCCTGCTGCCGGAGCGGCGCTATGCAGTGCGCTTGACGGGGCTGACGCCGGCGGTGAGCCAGGCGCTGGCCGCGGCCTTTTTGGCGGAGCCGCCGGCGCAGATCGAGCTGGACGGCTGCCCCTTCCGGGTGCTGGCGGCGGTCTGTGACCCGGCGGTGGACGCGTGGACGGGGCGGGCCGAGTATGCCACGCTGGCCGCGCGCCATCTGGCCCAGGGAGAGGCGCCGCGCACAACGACGCTGGAGTTTGCCTCGCCCACTACTTTCAAGACGGCCGGGATGCAGATGCCGGTGCCGCTGCCGTCATTAGTCTTTGGCAGCCTGGTCGAGCGGTGGAACGTCTTCAGCCCCGTCGCGCTCAGCCCGGAGGCGCGGCGCTTTGGGGCGGAGATGATCGCGATCAGCCGCTACCAACTGCGCAGCGCGGGGGTGCCCCACAAAGGGGAGGGGATACGCATCGGCGGGGTGGGCCACGTAACTTACCGGGCGTTGAGCGGCGACCGCTATTGGTTGGGGGTGATGCAATTGCTGGCCGCCTTTGCGCTCTACAGCGGCGTGGGCAGCCAGACCACCAGCGGCATGGGCCAGGCGCGGCAAGTGGCGGATGGCTGATGGCCGGCGGCAGAGGCGCTTGCGAAGACCCCCTGCCGCGGCGGGCCAAAAGCGGGGGCGCGGCAGGGGGGTGTTCGCAACTGCCCGGCCAGTGGGATGGTGAACCCTATGATAGGCCTTGCACGGCTGAGAATCATGGTGTATAATCCTGAAAGGAGGCCAAACTGCACACCAAAGTGGGACGCCTGCCCTAACGGTGCAACCAGGGTCGGAAAGACCCTGATCCTCGCAAGGGGATTGAAACACGTCTCTAATGCGCAATTGAGGATCGTCGCGTACAACAAGCGTCGCATGTAGGTTGGCAGCCATCCACGTAGGCTAAGTACAGAGCGAAGCATTTTTTCTTTCAAGGAGAGTCATATGGAGCCATCAAACCGCCGACAAATCTGGACCATCATCATCGTCATTGCTTTCGGTTGGGCCGCCCTCGCCTGGTTGATTCCACCTGTCGCGCCTACCCCAACCAGTTCTCCAACCCGAAGCAATTCCTTAGCCAATTCCC
>DATLZJ010000007.1:0-5172 GCA_035574055.1 Caldilineaceae bacterium | reverse complement strand
AGCTCGCCGCCGGCCGCCAGTTGAGCTAGCGTTTCCTCGACACGCTCCTGGAGGGTCGTGGCATGCAACGGGACGGCGATCACATAGGGGTTGCTCTCCAGCGCCGGGCCGACGGCGACGACCGCCGCGCCCTGGCCCTGCGCCAGGCGCAGGCTCACCTGGTCAATCAGCAGCGCATCAATGGTCGGGTCATTCACCAGCGCGTCCACAGCCGCGGCGGGCGTCTCAAAGGCGACCAGCTCCAGCCCGATCCCCTCCCGTTGGAGGCGGCGGCCTGCCATATCGCTCGCACTGCCCCACTCGACCGCCACCCGCCGGCCAGCCAGCTCCTCCGGCGCGGCCAGGGGATCACCGGCGCGCACCGCCAGCCGCACCCCCGCCTCGAAGTAGGGAGAGGAAAAGGCGACATCGCGGGTCGCGCGCGGGTCATAGGGCAGCGCGCTCACCACACTATCCACCCGGTCAGCCTTGAGCGCATCCAGCAAGCTATCGTAGCCGATGGCGATGATCTCAACCTCCATTCCCCAAACCGCCGCCATGCGCCGGGCCAGGTCCACATCATAGCCGGCCGGCTGGCCGGTGTCGTCCAGCGCCTCGAAGGGCGGAAAGCTAGGGTCCAGCCCCACACGCCAGACGCCCCGCTCCACCATGCCCGCCCAAGTCTCGTCCTGGCGAAAGAGGAGGCGCGTGAGCAACCGGCTCGGCTCATCCATGCCCGGCAAAAACCGGAGCAGCACGACCACCATGACTGCTGCGATGCCTGCCCCGGCGAGCCAGGGCCGCGCCCTGCGCCAGCGGCTCACGGTTGCGCCTCCTGGGCCAGCTCGCCGCGCGCATACCGCTGCACCTCCTCATAGATAGGTTTTGGCTCAAAGTCGGTGCGGACAAAGGTGTAATAGTCCTGGTAGCTCTTGGCGTCCCAGGGATAGCGGAAGGCCCAGAGACAGACGGCCTCCATCCAGGGCCACTCCTCAGCCGCGATCTGATAGGCGCGGATGGTGTACTCGATCCGCTGGCCGGGGCGCACGGCGCGCGTCCAGCGCGGGTGATCGTTCCAGCCCCCTTCGGTGATCATCGCCGGCTTGTGGCCGTCGCCGTTGGCGACCATGATGGCGCGCAACAGCTCGGCCCGCCGGAAATTGACCACCGCCGGGTCAGCCGGCTCGTTGGGGTCCGAATACCAACCGTAGGCATGGATGGCAAGGATGTCAAAATAGGGCGCTGCGCCGAGATCGTACATGGCCTGGAGGTAGGCCAGGTCATTCATCCCATCCGGGCTGCCGGGCGGGGCCAGGGTCGGCGCCAGCGCGCCGGCCAAGATCTGCACATCAGGGTTGGCAGCCTTGACCATTGGGTAGACGACCTTGAGCAGCGCCACATACTTGGCCGGGTCCACCGGCGCATAGCCCCACTCCAGTGTCAGGTTCGGCTCATTCCAGAGGATGATATAGCGGACTTGGCCGGCATAGCGCCGGGCGAACGCGGCGGCATAGGCGCCGAAGTCGGCAAAGTGGGCCGCGTCCAGGTAGAGGGGCGAGGTGTCCTTTGGCCGCGCCCATTCGGGCACAAAGCCGAGCCGGGCGATCACTTCCAGCCCCTGGCGCTCGGCGTGCTGGATCACCAGATCGGTATGGTTCCAGCCAAACCGGCCCGGCTGGCTCTCGACATAGGCCCACGGGAAATACTCGACCACCCAGGGCGCACCCATCTCGCGCACCATCTCGAAGGTGCGCTTGATCTTCCATGCCTCGACCTCGTCTGTCAGCCGGGTATGGACGCCCATCTTGGGGTTGATGGTCTCGACGGTTCGTTGGGGGCCGAGCGGCACATAATTGCTGCGCTGGCGAACCACCGCTACGGCGATGACCACCGACACGACCAACAGCGCCGCCCCCGCTGCCCTGCGCAGCCGCGCCGGCCTGCCCTGCGCGCCAAGCAAAGCGCGGGTAGGCCCCCGCAGACGATGCAACCAAGGATGTAACCAACGGTCCAACATTACAGCGATCATAGCCGCGCTCGCGGCAACTTGGCAATTCACAACGGCGCTTTCGGTCTCTGGAGATAGATTACGAACTTGTCTGGCCGCCATGCTATAATGGGCCGGATGTGACATTACAGCTGGTCGCCCGGAGGGGCGAGCAAAGGACAAGACCCGCGGGACGGTTCCCCGATGGGAAAGGATAGAGCATGTATCAAGGTTCCCCCCTGCGGGGCTGGAATGCGCTGACCACCAACCAGAAGATCGCGGTTGTGGTGGTGGGGGCGTTGGTGATCTACGGCTTACTGGTGGGCGTCGGCTCCGGTGGGCTGCTCAGCCCGGCGCGGCTTCTGGCCGTCGCGACCATCATCTTTGTGGCGCTGCCTGTCCATGAGTTCGCCCATGCCGCCGCCGCCGTGGCCCTGGGCGACGATACCCCCAAGCGCATGGGGCGTTATACCCTCAACCCGCTGCCCCACATTGACCCGCTGGGCGCGGTCCTGATCGCCTTCACCGGCTTTGGCTGGGCGCGGCCTGTCCAATGGAACCCGCGCAACATTGCCATAGACCCGAAGCTCGGCTCCATCATCGTGGCGCTGGCCGGCCCGCTCAGTAACCTGGCGCTGGCGTTGCTGGCCGCGCTGCTGCTGGGCGCCGGTCTGCTGCAAGGCAGATTCTGGGTCCAATTTGTGCTCTTCTTTATGCAGATCAACGTGCTGCTCTTTGTCTTCAACATGATCCCCATTCCCCCGCTGGATGGGTCGCATGTGCTCTTTGCCCTGCTGCCGGGGGATACCCTGCGCCTTCGCTGGCAGTTGAGCCAGTACGGGTTTCTGATCCTGTTGCTGGTCATCTTTCTCGCGCCCGAAATCATTCGCGCGCCGACCTCGGCCATTCTAGGGGTCTTGTTGAACTGGGTGAGCTAGGGGGATGAGCAGGGTGCAGTCTGTGGCATCCGTATCGGCGGCGCGCATATACTATCGGGTGGGCCAGTTTCTGCGCGGGTTGAGCGCCACACTGCGCGCCGGCGCGCTCCAGCCCGGCGAGGCGGCATTGGTCGCCGCCCTGCTCCCGCCCCAGGCGCAGACGCTCTTTGCAGCCATGCCCGCCGACGCCCAACGCCACAGCCTCAACGTGCTCCAGACCCTGCACAGGGCCGGCCATCGCGAGCCTGAGCTGGCGATGGCGGCGCTGCTCCATGACGTGGGCAAGCTGGCCGCCCAGGCCGGGGGCATACAAATCGGGCTGTGGCTGCGCGGCCCGCTGGTGCTATGCGAGGCGTTTGCGCCGGGCGTGCTGCGCCGGCTGGCTGTAGACGATCCGGCGCGGGGCTGGCGCTATGCCCTCCATGTCCAGCTTGAACATGCGGCCATCGGCGCCCGCTGGGCCGCGCAGGCCGGGTGCCCACCGCTGGCCTGCTGGCTCATCGCCCACCATCAGGATCGACTCCAAGACCCGGCTCCGGCAGCGGCGGACCAGACGGAGGATGCGGCTGCGCCCGGCGCGCTGATGCGCCGACGGCTGCTGGCGGCGCTGCAATGGGCGGATAACCAAAATTAGGATCAGCACATGGCAACCAAACCTATCATCACCATTATCGGCTTAGGATTGACCGGCGCCAGTATGGGGCTGGGGTTGCAGCGCGAGACAGGCAACTTTGAGATCGTCGGCCACGATAAGAACCCGGAGGCCGCCCAGACCGCCCGGAAACAAGGCGCGGTGCATCGCACCGAGTGGAACCTGCACCGCGCCTGCGAAGGGGCCGAGCTGGTGGTCATTGCCGTGCCGCTCCATGAGTTGGACGAATTGTTGAGCCAGATCGCCGAGGACCTGTCCCCCGGCGCGCTGGTCTTTGCCCTGGGCAGCCTGCTCCAGCCCGCGGTGGAGATTGCGGCCAGGCGGCTGCCGCCCCAGGTGCATTTTGTCGCCGGCCATCCGGTCGTCAACGGCGTTGGCATGATGCCCTCGCTGCGCGCCGACCTCTACGAACGCGCCGTCTTTGCCCTGGCTGCCGGCGCAAACGCCGAGCCAAGCTCGGTCCAGCTAGCCAGTGACTTTGTGGAGCGGATCGGCGCGACGCCCCTCTTTGTGGACGCCCAGGAGCATGACGGCATCATCGCCGGGGTCGAGCAGCTTCCCGATGTGATGGCGGCTGCCTTAATGCGACTGAGCGCCGCCAACCCCGGCTGGCGTGAAGCCAGGCGGCTGGCCGGGCGCTCCTTTGCCGGGGCCACCGACTTGGGCGATAATGCAGCCGCGCTCTTTAGCGAGTTCCAGGCGAATCGGCAAAACCTCCTGTTCCGTATCCGGCAATTGCAGCGAGAGTTGAGCGAATGGGCCGATCTGCTGGAAACTACGCCCGCCGAGGGGGAGAAACACCCACTCCTGAGCGCCCTAGAGCAAGCGGTGCTGGAACGGGCTACCTGGGAGGGACAGGCGTTGCTCAAGAACTGGGATGAAGCGCCCACCACACCAGAGGCCGCGCCCGAAGGCGGCGGTTTCCTGCGCCAGATGTTCTTCGGCAATCTCATGGGCCGGCGCCCCCCGCCCGGCGCGCAGCGCTGATCCGGCGTCGCCATGCGCCTGGCGCTCCAAGCCCCCGCTGTCTTTATCCCGTTGTGTAGCGCGCCGGTTGTGTAACACCCAGTGAAGTTGATCATCCAGATTCCCTGTTATAACGAGGCCGAGACCCTCCCCCGCACACTGGCCGACCTGCCCCGCCATCTGGATGGCATTGATGCCATCGAGGTGTTGGTCATTGACGACGGCAGCCGCGACGGCACCGCCGAGATCGCCCGCAGCCTGGGGGTGGAGCATGTGATCCAGATTTCCCACAACCGGGGGCTGGCGAATGCCTTTCTCACCGGCATTGACGCCTGCCTCCAGCGGGACGCAGACATCATCGTCAACACCGACGCCGACAACCAGTACCGCGGGGCCGACATCCAGCGGCTGGTGGAGCCGATCCTCGCCGGCCGCGCCGATATGGTCATCGGCGACCGGGAGGTGGGCCGGGTGGCCCATTTCTCCCCCATCAAGCGCCGCCTGCAGCGGTTGGGCAGTTGGGTCATCTCCCGCGCCGCCGGCATGGCGGTCCCCGATGCGGCCAGCGGGTTCCGCGCCTTTACCCGCGAGACTGCGCTGCGTATGTTGGTGCTCAGCAACTACTCCTATACCCTGGAGACGCTGATCCA
>DATLZJ010000006.1:0-15270 GCA_035574055.1 Caldilineaceae bacterium | reverse complement strand
CGGCGGCGGTGTGGCGCGCCTGGCGCAGCCCCGCCAGCACCGCGGAGAGGGGCAGATGACGGAGTTGGGCAGCCACCAGCTTGAGCGCCAAGGGCACGCCGCCAACAGCCTCATAGATGGCCTGCACGGTGGCGGGCGCTAACGCGGCCGGTTGGCCGTGCCGGGCGGTGAGGGCGGACGTTATGAGCCGCTGGCTGTCGGCCAGCGAGAGCTCCGGCACAGCAAAGGGGTAGACAGCGGCAAATGGCCGCAGGCTGTGGCGGCTGGTCAGCAGAAAGCGCGTGGCGCCGGCAAGCGGGTGCAGCGCCGGCAGCAGCGCCTGGGCGGCGGCAGTCGTCTCCAGGTTGTCAATCACGACCAGGTAGGGGGCCATCGCCAGCACAGCGCGCAGGCGGTTGAGCTTCTCCGCAGTCGGCAACTCTGCCACTGGGGTGAGTCCTAGCTGGGCGGCGATCTGGCCGAGCACCGCCTCCACCACGCGCGCCGCCTCCGTGGCGGCCAGCGGCTCGCCTAACTCAGACGGCTCCGGCTCGCGGATGCGCACCCAGACGATGTCGGCGATCTCCTCGTAGTCGGCCAGGCGGTAGGCGACGGCCTGCGCCAGTGTGGTCTTGCCGATGCCGCCCAACCCCTCGATGCTGATCAGGCGCTGGCTCATTGGGGTGGTGAGCCGCTGGAGCAGCTCATCCACGAGCGGCTCCAGCCCTACGAGAGGCGTGTAGTCGAGCGGGGGCAGATGCCGCTGGCGGTGGAGGGAGCGGAAGCGCTGATGCGCCTCCCGCTCTGCCCGGCGCAGGGCATCGGCCAGCAGATGCAGGCCTGTGTCCAGGCGCCGGCGGATTTGGCGTTCCGTCACATGGGCCAGGGCGGCCAACTGGACCGCTGGACGGGGTTGCGGGCCTAGATAGCGATGGTAGAGCACGCTCCACGCCTCGAGCGGCTCGCTGCCGGGCTGAAAGTCAGCGGCAAGGGTGGCGGCGACCTCCTCAGCCAACCGCGGCGGCGCAGGCGGCAGGGGGAGACCAGCCAGTTGCCGCTGGCGGGTCAAGGCTTCAATGGTGAGGGTTGAGAGCAGGTCATGCAGCCTGAGGCTCAGCTCGACCGAGGAAGCGCCCGCCGCGTCACGCAGTGCGTCTAAATCCAGAAGCTCCGCCGGCAGCGCCTCGGCCTGCTGCCAACTGCGCAGCGTCTGCTCCAGCAGGGTGGGGGTGATGGCATCGAGCTCCATGGCTTGATATCGTGTTCAATGCGCGTGTCCGATTTTGGTCCGGATTCTGTCCGAATCCGCTCGCCTGGGAGCTTCCTTCATCTATACTATTATCCTCAAGATGCCAGATAGCGCAAGGACCCGTGATGGAATACCCAAATAAAGGGCTAGCTGAAGCTGAGGGAGAGGCTATAACCCGAAAGCATCGCCATAGTGGCCTACCTGACGTTCTAACTATCGCTTGAGTCAAGTCCATTCAAGATGAGAGGCTCCTCCCCATGTCCCCTTTGCGCCATCGCCATCTGCACGCTCTCTGGCTTGCACTTGTCCTCCTGTTACTCGCACTTACACCTGCACTCCCGGCTGCGGCGCAACGTACGCCTGCCGACCTGGGCCCGGCCTTGGCGCCGTTTCCTCCACCGGGCCAATACCCTGCCCAGCCGCCGCTCGCCGCAACCACCACGGCCAGTACATCTGACCTGATGGCCCTGCCGCCGCTGCCGAGTGCCCTGACCTACCGCTACGTCGCGACCATCGGCGAAAGTGAAGTCCCCTACTTCCCGGATGGCCGGCTGAATCGCCCTATCGGGCTGACTACCAGCGGCACTGACGTTTGGGTCGCCGAGTACGAAGGGCATCGGCTGCTCAAGTACAACGCCGCCGGCGCCTTGGTCCAGGAAATCGGACGCGTCGGACAGGATCATACCGCCGATGGCCAAGCACTCTATGGCGTTAGCGATGCGGCGCTAGATGGAGCGGGCAATCTCTGGGTAGCAGACGAGAGCATCGGCTATGTGGTGCAGTTCGACGCGGCCGGAACGGCTATCAAGAGCATGGGCACGACATGGAATTGTGGTAATAGCAACGATGATTTTTGCCATCCCGCCGGCATTGCCTTTGATGACAGTGGGCGGCTCTATGTCAGCGATGGAGCTTCACCGTGGACCGAAGACCATGGCAACCACCGCATCCAAGTCTTCACGCCTGACGGGAGCTACCTCACCACCATCGGCACGACTGGCGTAGCCGGTTCCGGGCCGCTCGAGTTTCATGGCCCACGGCGCATCGCCCTCGCCGGCACGACGCTCTATGTCGCCGATGCCGGCAACCATCGTGTACAAATCCTCGATGTAACCAACCCCACTGCGCCCCTCCTGCTCGGCACGCTTGGCGTCACCGGCGCACCCGGCAACGACAACACACATCTCAGCCACCCTTCCGGCGTCGCCGTTGATGCCCAGTACATTTATGTGGCCGATACCTGGAACAACCGGGTGCAGGTCTTCCGGCGCGACACCCGCGCCTACGTGGCCACCGTCGGGACGGGCTGGGGCAGCGAAAACGACCAGTTCTGGGGTCCCACCGATGTGGCGGTCGATGCCGCCGGCACGCTCTATGTCGCCGACTTCGACAACTTCCGCGTCCAGGTCTTCAGCGCCCAGCGCCGCTATGTGCGCACGCTGGGTGTCACCCGCGAGCCCTACCGCACCGATGCACGCCACTTGAACAATCCGTGGGATGTTGCCATCGCTGAGGATGGCTCGTTCTATGTCACTGAATATCAGGGCAACCGGCTCATCAAGTTTGGTCCCGGCGGCACCCCACTCTGGAGCGTGGGCCAGGCGGGTATGTATGGTGGCTGGAACGGTGAGAATGATCTGCTCAACTATCCTGCCGGCATCGCCCTCTACGGCAACACAGTCGCGGTGGCTGATCGCTACAACCACCGTGTTCAGGTGTTTGATGCTGCTGGCGGCTATCTACGCACACTGGGAACCGCGGGCCAGAGCGGCAGCGACAATGCACACTTCAGTGCCCCGGCGGGTCTGAACTTTGGCCCCGACGGCGCGCTCTACGTCGCCGACACGGACAATCACCGTATCCAGGTCTTTGACGCCGCGCTCACCTACCGCGCCACCCTCGGCGTCTCGGGTGTGCCAGGCAATGACAACGCGCATTTCCAAAACCCGCATGATGTGGCAGTGGACAGCGACGGCACCCTGTATGTGGCCGACAGCGGCAACCGCCGCATCCAGGTCTTCAACGCCCAACATCAATACCTGCGCACCCTCGGCACGACCGGAGTCGAGGGCAACGAATACGGCCAGTTTCGTGAGCCCAGTGGTCTGGCGATTGACTCGCACCACCGCCTCCTGGTGGCTGACACCTGGAACAGCCGCATCCAGGTCTTTGACCAGAGCGGCGCGTTTCTCACCAGCATCGGCGGTCGCGCCACCACGCTCCTGGGCGGCATGTGGGGGCCGCGCGGCATCGCTGTGGACGCCAACGGCGTACTCTACGTCGCCAACACCTGGAACAGCCACCGCATTGACCTCTTTGCCCCCGGCGTGCCCGGCTGGGCGCAGCGCAACCTCAACGGCTTTGGCAGCCCGCGCACCCCTGGTGTGGCCAGCTTGGAAGTCTTCAACGGCCGCCTCTACGCCGGTACTCGCGACCATTCGGGCACAGGCGCGCGGCGTATTTTGCGGCTGGACGACGGCCCCAACGGGCCGAGCTGGACCGAGGTGGTGGGGGCCGGCTTTGGCCGTATCGCCAACGTCTATATCAGTGAGTTGACGGCCTGGAACGGCCACCTCTACGCCGGCACTCAGAACTGGCGCCCGGACGAGGACCGCTCCGACGGCGGCGAGATCTGGCGCAGCGCCGACGGCCAGAACTGGACGCCCGTCATGACCGGCGGCTTTGGCGACGCCCACAACTTCGAGATCACGACCTTTACCCCTTACTCGGACACGCTGCTTGCCGCCGCCTGGAATGACGGCACGGGCGCGCAGATCTGGCAGAGCAACAACGGCGCCGACTGGGTACGCGTCGCCGAGAACGGGCTGGGGAACCCGACGAACCAAGCCGTGCTGGTCATGGTCCCCTTCAACGGCCACCTCTATGCCGGCACGCACATCTACGACCCCGACGGGGAGGTGGGCTGTGAGCTTTGGCGTTCAGCGACGGGCGCCGACTGGACGCAGGTGGTGACGGGCGGGTTGGGCGGCCCGGACTGCTATGCCGTCCAGTCGCTGGCCGCCTTCGGCGACTCTCTCTACGCCGGCACCGGCGTCTATGATGAGGGCGAGCAGCGCTATCCGGGCGGGCAGATCTGGCGCTGTGCCGCCGCCTCCGGCTGTGACGCCCTGGCCGACTGGGAAGCGGTGATCCAACCTGGTTTTGGCAAGCCGGAGAACCTCGCTATCCCGGCGCTGGTGGTGGTGGACGGTCGGCTCTATGCCACGACCTTCAACAGCGTCACCGGCATGGAGGTGTGGCGCACCAGCGACGGCACGAATTGGGAGCCGGTGGGCCTGGGCGGCTTCGGCGACCTCCACAATGTCAGCGCCTGGTGGCAGAAGGGGGTGTTGGCCTGGGAAGACACCCTCTGGATTGGTACGTCCAACAGCGCCGGAGGCGGCGAGGTCTGGCAGTACCAGCCGGAACGCAGCGCGCTGGTCATCGCCGACCCTACGCAAGCGCAGATGCTCACGCACATGCGGCCCGACGGCAGCCAGATCCAGGTGAACCTGCCGGCGGGGGCGTTGAATGAGCCGGCGACGCTGGTCTTGATCGGCGCTGGCGGGCCGGCGGCTCCTAAGGGCTTTGCTGCCGTCGGCGACCCCTTCTCGCTCGACCTAATCGTGAACGGTCAAGTTCAGTCCGGCTATGCCTTTTCCGATGGAATGCCCGTTGAGGTCGTCATCACCTATACCGAGGCCCAGGTCCAGTTCCTGGACGAAAGCCAGTTGGTGCTGATGGTCTGGAACCCGGCGACGCGGCAGTGGGAGGAGGCGGCCTGTGGGCCGGTGGTGCATGTGCCCGAAAGCAACCGGTTGACGGCGCCCATCTGCCACCTCAGCCGCTTTGGCCTCTTCACCCCGGTCGAGCAGACGTGGCTGCCGCTGCTGGCGCGTTGAGCAGGCGGCGCGGTTGGCGGGCACTCGCTCCCCGTATACTACATTCTCATTTACACATATGGCAGCACGCTGGAGATAGCTGATGCGCACCCTCATCATATCCTCTGCCGTGGCTCTGGCACTGCTCGCACCTGCTCCGAGGGTGGTGTATGCAGATTCGCCGCCAGTCTACGATGACTTTGAGGATCCTCAATGGAATGGCAGCTTCAATTGTGAAACGAGTATTTCTCTTCTTTGATACCTCCTTGATTCCCACAGATGCGCGGGTGGAGAGTGCCTATCTCAGTAGCCCAGCATAGAGGCAACCTGCCGTCAGAAAATGCCCTAAATGGCGCGGTTGCGTTGGGCAACATTGCCCAACGCCGGGCCGATGGGTACTGACGCATCGCCGGCCCGGCTCTCCAAGGCAAACCCCAACTGCTCCTTACCATCGCCGTCCTTAGCCTGCGCTGCGCGGCGACATAGGCAATTCTGCTTACCGGCGCTACGTGTCATGGCGCATCCGATATCACCTGTTTTGAGGTAAAGTGGCGCTAGGCTGCTCTGGCGTCTTCTGCGCTCCAGACGGGCAGGAAAGGAGAACGCATGTTGCACGTTCAGGACCTCAACCACGACAAGCACGCACGCTGCCAGGCCATGCCAGCGGCTAAACCGGCCAGCGCAGAGCAGCTTGCCCAGGCCGAGACGGTATTCCTCCTTGTACAGGGCATGGGCTGTCCCGCCTGTGCGCTGCGGGTGCGCAATGGGCTGCTGCAGATTGAGGGCGTTGTGGCCGCCGACGTGGTGTTGAGTCATGGGCTGGCCAAAGTCTGGTATGACCCGGCTGTGCTCCAGCCGGAGACGCTGGCGGCGCGCCTGCCGGCCCTGGCCGACGACGGTCGCCACCACTACTCGGCCAGTCCACTTGTGTTCTCGAGTGAACGAGTTGGAGGGAATGATGCTTGACCTATCGAAGGGTTTACCCGTGAGCGTGAGAAGTTGGCTCGTGCCGGCGCTCTGTCTGTTGGTGGTCGTCGCATTGGCCGCCGTCTTCTTGTTCAGGGTACCGGTGGGTAACCTACTGATCTTCCTGCTGGTGTTGGCCTGCCCGCTTAGCCACCTCTTGCTCGGTCACGGGGCGCACGGCAGCGCTGGGCGCCCCGAGGCTGAGTACAACCACACCGCGCACAACCACGCTGCACACGATCATGCCAAGCACCTGCACGCGCCAGAAGCACATCAGCCGGAGCCGGTCAGCCCGGCGGCGCTGGACGGCCGGCGCCCTGACGTGGAACTGTCTCAGCCAAAATCGCTCTAAATCGTTGAGGGGGAAGCCTTGAGCAACAAGCGCAAGCGCCGCACCGAGCAACTTCATCGCCAAGTGGTCGGCGTGCTCATCTATACAGTTATCTTAGTGGCAGTCTTAGGCATCGC
Organism: Caldilineaceae bacterium; assembly: GCA_035574055.1. GTDB lineage: Bacteria > Chloroflexota > Anaerolineae > Caldilineales > Caldilineaceae > QEUY01. Next base: position 8,727 of record DATLZJ010000006.1, on the reverse strand, counting down.
CGGCGTCCTGCTGATCCGTGCGCTGCGTCCACCGGACCTTGCCCCGCTGGCCGGTAATGTCATTGACGTGGCGGCCAACATGGGCGGGTTCGACAAGCCCGAAATCCGCATCAAAGCCGGCGAGCCGGTGACGATCCGGCTGACCAGTCTGGACAACCAATATCATACCGACGGCGGGGGCCAGCATCAATGGGCAGTCGATGAGCTGGGCGCGAACGTGATTGCGCAGCCGTTGAGCAGCAATATCGTGACCTTTACGCCGGAGAAGCCAGGGGAATATACCTTCTACTGTGATATCTGCTGCGGCGGGCGTGCTAACCCGACCATGAATGGCAAGCTGATTGTGGAGGCATGAGATGGTGCTGCCGATTGTGCGCCGGACCTTAATCCTCTCTGGACTGGCCGTCATCGCTTTGGCCGCGGTAGCACTGACAGGGTTCTGGCATCCGAATGCGCCCATGGCCGACATGCAGGGCTACCTGCCGGCGATCACCCTGTCCGCCGTGATTGGCGCTGCGGTCATGGACGGCATCAACCCCTGTGCGTTCACGGTCTTACTGCTCTTCATCACGGCCATGTTGGCCGCGGCGCAAAGCGGCCAGATGCAGCCGGCGGCGCTACGGCTGCGTATGGTGGGGCTGGGCGCTATCTTTATTGCCGCCATCTTTTTCACCTACCTTGCGCTTGGCGTCGGCGTGCTCCAGTCAATGACGCTGCTAACCAACCAGCACCTGCCGGCGCGGTTGGGGGCGCTGGTCGCCGTCCTGCTGGGGCTGTGGATGGTGAAAGACTTCTTCTTGCCCAACTGGGGCTGGCGGCTGCAGGGGCCGGCCTGGATAGGTACGGCGGTGCGGCGCACGGCCCAGAAGGCCACCATTCCCTCCCTGGCCGGGGGTGGGGTGCTGATCGGTCTCTGCACCGTGCCGTGCAGTGGCGCGGTCTATCTGGGGGTGCTCAGCCTGCTGGCGCTCCAGCCTTCTGCCCTGTTGGGGTACGGCTACCTCGTACTCTACAACGTCGTCTTTGTCCTGCCACTGGTCGCCATCCTGGTCGCGGCCACGGCCCGGCCTACCCTGCGCCAGCTCACCCATTGGCATCTGCACCACAAGGAGTGGGTGCGGCTGGCGTTGGGTGGAGGCGTCGTCGCCATGGGATTAGCCATCTTGGCCACCGTTTGACCTGACTCAAATGCGTACTAGCAAAATATTCTCGCATTTCTGAATTGAGGAACCTGAATCAAGGAAATGATGTATGGAACCTAGCGAAGTTCAACCGTCCGAGCCGGCACTCAGTGAGGCGATGACCACCGGCGAGCTGCCAGGGGCCAGCACGGTTCTGGGCACACGGCCTGCTGGGCCAGATGAACAGCCCGAGGCCACTGTTGCCGAAGCGTCTGATTACCCACCAGTGATTTCGCGTCGCCGCCTTCTGGTCAACGCCGCCACCGCCGCCCTCGCCTTTGGCTGGGGCCTGGGGGCCGGCTACTGGACGTGGGGGCGCACACCTGCCGCCCCGGCAGCGCCGCCCGTGGCGACCACCCCCCCCACCCCGCAACCCCCTGCGCTTGGGCTGCCGCACAGCTACCAGTTGCCCATCGCCTACGGCGCGATCGGCCCGCAGTTGATCCGGGTGGGCGCATTCACCTATGAGGCCTTTCTCCAGCTCTATGCGCAGGCCGGCCAGCCGCTGACCGATGCGCAGAAGGCCATTCTGCAGAAGGGCAGCGACCAGCCGGTCACCATTGACCACGCCCATGCTTACTTCCTGCTCAACCTGCTGTGGGCGGTGGGGCTAGTCAACAACAACCGGCTGCTGCGCGAGGGGCCACTGGTCACCTACAGCGAGGGGCAGATCGAGCGCTATGCCTCCACCGGCGGCTGGAGCCTGGCCGCCAAACCCATCCATCAGCTCTACGCCAGCGCGGCCCTGGTGAGCCTAACGGATGTCCAGCAGGCGCGCGTCGAGGAGGCGGCCAGCGCCATCTACCGTCCCTGCTGCAACAACCCCACCAGCTTTCCCGACTGCAACCACGGCATGGCCATGCTGGGGCTGCTGGAGCTGATGGCCGCCAACGATGTGGATGTAGACACGATGCTAGAAGCCGCCAAGATGGTGAACCGCTTCTGGTTTCCGGAGCAATCTCAGCAGTTGGCGCGCTACTACCAGGCGCAGACGGGCCAGGACTTTGCCGCCATCAACGCGCGGGAGGCGGTGGGCGCCAAGCGTTTTTCGAGCCAGGGGGTCAGCGAGGTGCGCGCCTGGCTGGCGGCCAACGGCCAGCTCGAGACGCCTGCTCAAAACAGCAGCAGTTGCGGCGTCTAGGGCGGCGGGGGCAGGGGCCACGCGCTCCAGAATTTCTTACCAAGGCTCTCTGGCATGAACGATACGTCTCCGTCGAACAGAGGGACCGTCTCTCATCTCTGCCATGAACACCGCCATGAACAAACGAGCTGGTCTACGTACCCTTCGTTTGCCGCTCGTGTCGACCGGTGGGTGGCTTGGCTCTTGCGCCACTGGCTGGCGTGGGCGCTGGCAGCCATGCTGCCCTTCACGATGGCGCCGTTTCTCGCGCCTGTCTTGATGGCGAGTGGCTGGACCGATCTGGGCACGGCGGTATACAAATTCTACGCGCTCTTCTGTCACCAACTGCCGCAGCGCAGTTGGTTTCTCTTCGGCCCCAAGCTCACCTATACGCTGGAGGAGATCACCCGAGTTTTTCCCACGACCGATCCCTGGAGTCTGCGCGCCTTCTCCGGCACGCCTGAGTTGGGCTGGAAGGTAGCCTGGAGCGACCGGATGATCAGCTTCTATACCATGACGCCGGCCTTTGGGCTGCTCTATGCGCTGCTGCGCCGCCTGCGCCCCATCCGGCCCGTGTCATGGCGCGTGCTGCTGCTGGCCCTGCTGCCGCTGGTGGTGGATGGGACCACCCATGCCCTCAATGACCTGCTCTATGGGGTAGCGGGCGGTGGGTTCCGGGACACGAACGCGTGGCTGGCGATCCTGACCGGCAACGCCTTCCCTGGCTTCTATGCCGGGGACCACGCCGGCACGTTCAACTGGTGGCTGCGGCTGTTTTCGGGACTGCTGGCGGCCTGGGGGGTGGCCTTCACTCTCTTCCCCTGGCTAGATCAACTCTTCCGCCAAGAGCTGGCGCGGCAGCATACCTCAGAGCCCCCCAGACGCAGACCGCCGGAAGGGCTTTTGTCAACAGCTTGCATCTACCACTCTCCTAATAAACTCGCTCTTGGTGTATATATGAACATGCAAGAACGCCAGAAAGCGCTGATTCGCCGCAACGGACGTTGGGATTGGACTCTGCTTGCCAGCAGCATGGCCGCGTTGCTGGCCCTGACGTGGCCGGTGTGGCAGTGGCTGTGGCGCGAGTGGATGAGCAACGATTCCTACAGCCACGGCGTCTTAATTGTGCCGGTGGCACTCTACCTGGCATGGCGGCGCGTGGCCGGTGGGCGGCAAAAGCCATCGGTGGCAGGCGGGAATGGTGGACTACTCCTGCTAGCGGGAAGCCTGAGTCTGTACCTCTACTTCTTGGGCGATCGGGCCTTCTATCTGGCGGCTATGGCCATGGTGGGCCTCCTCACGGGGCTGGTGTGGACGCTGGCAGGGAGGCAATGGGTGCGCCTCTGGGCGTTCCCGCTCGGGTACTTGCTGCTGATGGTGCCGCTGCCCTTCCTCGAGCGCATCACCTACCCGCTTGCCTTACTGACCGGGATGGTCTCGGCTGCACTCGTGCGCCTTTTCGGGCTGCAGGTCACTATCGTCGGCAACGCCGTCACCCTACCGAACGCCAACCTGGTTATTGGCGCCCAATGTAGCGGCATCAATTCAATATGCGCAACGACAAGTATATCCCGGCGCTCTCCTTTCGCTGGCTGACGCCCCTCTATGATCCGCTCTTGCGTTGGGCAATGCAAGAGGAGCAGTTCAAGCGCGACCTAGTGCGCCAGGCAGCGCTTCAGCCAGGGCACCACGTGCTTGATCTAGGCTGTGGCACAGGCACACTGACCCTGCTGCTTAAGCAGACCCAACCGGCCGCGCACGTTACGGGCCTGGACGGCGACTCGGACGTGCTGCGCATCGCGCACCGCAAGGCCAGGATGGCCGGTGTGGCGGTGGCGTGGGTGCAGGGCCTGGCCTACGCCCTCCCCTACCCCGCTGATGTCTTCGACCGGGTGGTGACCAGTCTCGTGCTGCATCACCTGACGACAGAGAGCAAACAGCGCGCGCTGGCCGAGGTGGCTCGGGTGTTGCGGCCAGGCGGGGAGCTGCATGTGGCCGATTTCGGCCCGCCCCGTTCTGCCTATGCGCGCACACTTGCGCCGCTGCTGCGCCACTTTGAGGAGGTGGCCGACAACCTAGCAGGGGGTCTGCCGGCGCTGTTCAGCGGAGCTGGCTTTCACCAAATTGAGGAAACGGCACGCCTCGTCACTGTGGTCGGCGACCTGGCCGTCTATCGGATGGCAAAGCAGAAGCCAACCGCCAATATGTGAATCTGAAAGGACCTTTATGTCCAGCTACCGTGCCTTCCATGGATGGATCCTGATCCTAGCCTTTGTACTGGCGGCGTGCAGCCCGCCGCCGAGTTCTTCTTCGGGATCATCTTCTGCAGCCGTCGCCGAGACCCAAACGGCGCCCGCTGCCGGTGACACCTCTGCCGGCGTGTTGGCAGATATGCCGCCCAACCTGGACGGCTACAGGGACCTCCGGCCTGACCAGGTACACGCGTTGCTCGAGCAAACGGACGTAGCCCTGGTCAACGTCCATGTGCCATAAAATCTGAATCCCCTTTGCCGTGTTCGCGTCGTACTTGCGTCGTCTCTTCTTCACCACCCGCTCCTCCACTGCGCGGCGCCAACCCTGCTCGCCCTAGTTTCACCTCCAGACGTATATGCAGCGACATTCTCCCTACACAGAATAGGGAATGTTCCTCTAGGCAAGCGAGTCTGCGGCTCCTACAATGGAGACAGTCAAGTCCATCGTTAGCCTGATGGAGTAGCCGTTCGCAACAGCTACAGTAACGACAGCGACAATATAAGCAAGTAAACAGGTGACCCCATCACAAAGGAGGTTTGTCTCATGTCACTGACCACTCGAGAGTTCTGGGGTCTGGTACATGGTGTGGTCTTGGGCGGGCTGTTCTTACTGGCCTTCGCTGGCGGGCTAGCCGGTCTCTACAGCCTGCGGCCAGAGTGGATTACTGTCGAAGGGATGCGGGAACGGATGCGCCGGCTGGACTTCGGTACTTGGCTGATGGCGATTGTCGCCTGGCTGACCGTCATTACCGGCACCTACATCGTCTATCCCTGGTATCGGGCGGCGCCGCCAGAAGGCGCCGACCTACGAGAGTATCCGCGCTACTTTCTGCTCGACAATGAGAACCTGGCGGCGTGGCACACGTTTGGCATGGAATGGAAGGAGCATGTGGCTTGGTTTGCGCCCATCTTGGCGACGGCCGTCGCATTTACTGTCTGGCGTTATCGAGACAGTCTGGCAGAGAATGCTCGATTGCGCAATATGCTCATTGTGCTCTTCGTCCTGGCGTTTGCCGCTGCGGCCATTGCGGGCCTCTTTGGCGCCTTAATTACCAAGGCAGCCCCCATTCTCTAGCGTCCATTCGCTTGTGGGTAGCGCCGCTATCGTCTCACACAGTTCTGCCACTACAGGCAGTTGCGACAAAGGTAGGTACATTATGGCAAAACAAGCCTTAGCTCCTCGCACAGTCAACGGTCCAGCCGCCGCAGCACTGCTTGCCAGCGCGATGGGCTGCGCCGTCATCGGGCTTATGACGACTGGCGCCGTAATTAGTGAAGGGTTGAAAAACGCGCTCAACTGGTACAATCCAGCCGGGCCTCTCAGCGGTAAGACCGGCATCGGCGTCATCGTCTGGCTGGTTGTCTGGGCATTCTTGCATAGCCGCTGGAAAGACAAGGAGGTTGACCTGCGGCGTATTTACCTCTGGACGTTGGTGCTTCTGGCCGTGGGTCTGGTTCTGACCTTCCCGCCAGTCTTCGAGGCGTTCGAGTAGGCTAGCAGCGACCTCCCTAGCCTGCCTTGCCGCCCCTGCTGGATCGTGCCTAGCAGGGGTGGTTTGTTGTGTCTGCTGCCAACTGTGCCTATGGCGGGCTATGAGGATGACCGCCGCGAGACATGGCGCTCAAGGTGATGGCGGACGGCATAGGTGGCGGCCTCAATGCGATTGGTGACACCGAGCTTGCTGAGGATGGCGCTAACGTGGTTGCCCACTGTCTTTTCACTTAAGATCAGCTCATTGGCAATCTCGGCGTTGGTCTTGCCGTCGGCAACTAGCATCAGTATCTGCCGTTCCCGCTCGGACAGCGCACGAAAGGCTGCGACCTGCGACTCATGTTCGGCCCGCCGCACGCGTGCCAACACCTTCTGGGTAATGCTGGGGTCAAGCAAGGCGTCGCCCTGGGCTACGGCATGGATAGCGCGCAACAGCTCACCAGCGTCGAGGTCTTTAAGCACGTAGCCGGCCGCGCCCGCGCTGATCGCCTCCAGCACCAGCTCCTCGTCGGCATAGGAGGTCAGCATGATCACCTGGATCTGGGGCCAACGCTGGCGGATCTCCTGGCAGGCGCTGATGCCACTCCGGTCGGGGAGCCGAATATCCATCAGCACCAGGTCTGGCTGTAGCTGGCTGGCAAGTTGTACGGCATCGGCGGCTGTACCGGCCTCGCCCATAATCGCGATATGCGGTTCACTTTCCAGAAGGGCGCGCAGGCCCAACCGCACCACTAGGTGGTCATCAACCAAGAGCACGCGCAGATGAGTCATGACCGTCACTCCAGGGAATCTGCAACGAGAGGGTGGTACCGTGTCCCGGCTGCGAACGAACGGCGAGGTTCCCACCCAGAAGGCGGGCGCGCTCCTGCATATTGCGCAGCCCGTAGCCAACTACATAATCATAGGGCATCCCCTGACCGTTGTCACTGATCTCGAGGTACAGCCCTTGGGCATCACTGTGGGCCGTCATCTGGACGCGCGTGGCCTGGGCATGGCGCGCCACGTTGCTCAGAGCTTCACTGGCAATCGCCAGCACGTGACCCACATAATGCGGCGAAAGGATTCGGTCCTCTGGAAAGTTGAGCGTCAGATTGATCTCGACCAGCGAACGCAGATGGCGCGCCTGGGCAATCTCCTGCAATCCCGCCTGTAAGCTGCGGCTGTCCGCCTGGGTGCGCAAAGCGCCGATGTAGCCTCGGATGTCGGCGACGGCTTGGTTCAAAAGATCGCTGCTCTGCTGCAATCGCTCGAGCCCCACCTCCGCCTGTGTTCGCGCCAGCTCTCGCTCCACAGCCCGCAGCAGGAGGCCAGCAGCGTAGACCTTCTGCAGGGTGCCGTCGTGCAGCTCGCGGCCGATACGCTCTCGCTCGGCCAGGACAATTTGGTTTTCTTCCAAGCTCATCAGCCGCCGGTCGAGTTCGATGCGGAACACTTCTAGTGTACGGATGATGGCAAAGGTCAAGAGCAGGCCAAAGAGACTACGAAAGACAGGTACGGGGATGAGCGTCAGACGCGCGATCAGTTCCTCGTTTAGCCAGCTTGCCGGGAAGAAGTCTGTTGTCGGCACCACGAGCCCGCCAAAGACAGCATAGCCGATCAGGGCAACCGCGGCCCACTGCAAGTGGTGCACCACAGCCTGGCTGGGCATGGATACCGCCACCTCGCGCGCTTGGCGATGGAGGCTATAGGCCGCCAGCAGGGCGCCGGGGAAGCCTATGAGGTAGCGAGCCCACACGGCGGCCGACCGGTGCCAGGCGTTTGCATCGTTGGCAATGGCCAGCGCCGGTCCCACTCCCCACCAGGTCCACAGTACGAGGAGAAAGATGGGTAGGGTACGCAGCCACCACCAGCGGTTGGGCAAAGGGCGCAAGGTTTCGACGCCAAATTGCAGCAGGCACGCAAACGAGATACTCAGAAGAATGGTTTGCAGGCCGACAAGTAGATCAATAAAAGGGGGGGCCAGGTACTGGGCTTGCAGAGGAATAAACACGTCGCCCCATTCGTGCAGTCCATGCATAAAGCCGAACAGGGCCAACCAGTTGAGCGTGCGCGCTAACGCCAGGCGGCTGTGCCGCCACGATTGCAGGGCAATCGCCAGCCCCAGCACAAAGAAGACCTGTCCATAAACAAACAGGACAATTATGCGATTGGCTGCGAAGAGCTCTTGGAGCAACGCTTTCATATTCGCACGGTAGTCCCCGCGATTTCAGAGCAGAAGACATTTTCTTATGGATTGCTACCGGCTACCGTTGTTGAGATGCGAGATTAAACGTGTCTTAGGTGCATGTGTATATTATCGCCGTTGGCCCTGGTTTTGGCGAAGTGCTCGCCCTGGATAACACCCTTCGCACAGATGGGAAAGCATAGCCCATCCCAATGCACCACACAATCTATTCTGTCAAACATGAGGTGAACTGATGGCCTATCTCGTGGTCTGTCTCGTCGCCGTATCGGTCGCAGCGTTGACCCTCTTCTCCGGCTTTGGTTTGGGCACCATGCTCATGCCAGCCTTCGCGCTTTTCTTTCCAGTTCCGGTGGCTGTGGCCGCGACCGCTGTTGTCCATCTGGCCAATAACCTCTTTAAGGTGATTTTGGTGGGTCGTCAGGCTGATTGGCAGGTGGTGGTGCGTTTTGCTCTGCCGGGTGCTGTGGCGGCCATGGCCGGCGCCTGGCTGTTAACCT
>DATLZJ010000005.1:0-3612 GCA_035574055.1 Caldilineaceae bacterium | reverse complement strand
ATAATCAACGCCCAGACGGCTCAGGCTGGCCTCGACGCCGGCCACCATCTCACCGGCGTTCAGAAGGCGACCTTCCCGCGCCAGCCCCTTTTTGGTCGAGATGACAACGCTCCGGCGGGGCACGCCGGCCAGGGCTTTGCCCACAATCGGCTCGGTGCCATAGGCTTCGGCGGTGTCGAAAAAGTTGACGCCCAGCTCCAGCGCCCGCTGCACAACCGCCACAGATGCCGCTTCCGGTTTGCCCTTACTCTGGCCTAGGCGGCTGGGGCCGCCGGCGCCCAGGCCCATGACGCTGACGCGCAGCCCGGTTCGCCCCAGGGTGACATAGTCCACAGTCCAATTGCCCCTTCTCGCAACAGGTGGATCAAAACCAGGTTGGGTGGGTGGGTGTTGGCTAGATGTGCGCAGCAACGCCTCGCGAGAGAGTATAGCTCAGGTTCGGGATCATGGCGAACCCGACGGGGCCAAAAGCGCCACCGGAAAGTCTGCCAGCGCCTCGCCCACAGGCAGCAGCATTGCACCGTCGCGCCGGACGGGTGTAATCGTCGCGCCGGTATAGAGGTTGTGGTAATGCTGCGCCGGCTGTTCAGGCAGCGCGACCCAAGTGTCTGCCCAAAGCTCGGCCCCTACCGGCGGTCGCTCTTCGCCGCCGGTGAGGGTGTAGACCAGGCGCGGCACCACCACCAACAGCTCATCCGGCGGGTGTCCGGCGGTCTCCAGCCGGCGGGCAAAGGCGCAAAGATGCTCGGCGCGCGCGCCGGATGCCTCCAGGGCCAAATAGCCGCCGTCGGCGAAGAGCGCCAGACGCTCGCGCCGGGCCAGCAAGGTTTGGTGAGTGACATAGAGCTTGATCCGCCCGTCGTGGCTGGAGGCCAGCAGCTCAGTCGCCAGCGCCCGCCGCGCCGCCTGGCCGCGTTTGTTGTTGCCCAATCTCGCCAGGAGCTGGCTCAACAGCTCGCTCCGCATCCTGTAATCCACTGGCCGCCGGTTGTCCGGGTCTACCAGGCTGAAGTCCCAAAGCTCGTTGCCCTGGTAGATATCCGGTACACCCGGCGCGGTCAGTTTGAGCACGACCTGGGAGAGCGCGTTGAACTGGCCGAAGTAGGCGACCTGCCGGGCCAGCGGGGCCAGCTCGGCGAGGAAGCGATTGCGCGAGCTTGGCTCCAATACTCGCTCGACAAAGCTGCGCAGGGCGTCGTCGTAGGATGGATCGGGATTGGTCCAACTGGTATGGCGCTTGGCCTCCTTGGCCGCTTTCTGCATATAGGCAACAATGCGCTCGCAAAACTCGTTGTAGAGCGCCTGTCTGCTTGGTGGAAGCAAGATGCCCCATGGCTCTTCCTGGCTGCCATCGGCGGCTGGCGCGCCGGCTGCCAGGGGCCAAGCGCCTACCAGCGTCTGGTAGAGCAGGTATTCATCGTTACGGTCGGGCGCGGGCGCGTCGTCTACCTCGCGTTTCTTGCCGGCGTTGATGCGCGCCCAAGTGCTGACGGCCTTGCTCCAGCGGTCGGGCATCTCGGAGATGATATTGAGCCGCGCCCGCACATCTTCGCTGCGTTTGTTGTCGTGGGTCGAGGTTGCCAGCATCGTATGGGGCCATTGGGCCGCGCGGCGCCTGTTCTCTTCGTGATAGTCTTCCACGCTGATGCCAAAGACGGCGGGGCTGGCGCCCACTTCGTTGAGCGACGCCAGCCGGTAATAACGGTAAAAGGCAGTATCCTCCACCCCTTTTGCCATGACCGGGCCGGTCAACTGTTGGAAGCGCATGATCCAGGTGATAAGCCTGGCGCGCTCCTCCGGCCCGAATTGGTCTAGATTTCTGAGCAACAGCGTATCTTCCAGGTAGGCAAAGAGAGACACATCAATACCGGGGCGGCGTCGCTTGGCGGCGCGCACCGCCGCCTGTACCACTTTACGGTCCCGAGGCGAGACCCGCCCCTCCTCCGGGTTGATATAGGTGCGATAGACCGAGAGGCTGGCGATCACCTCGCGCAGGGCAGTCAGCAGGCCGCTCAGGGTGAAGTCTCGGTAGTGGCGGTTGCGCTCGCCGATGCGCTCCAGCTCATAGCTGAGGGCGCTGATCTCGCTCGCCAGCGCCTCGCGCATGATCAGCATCTTGGTGGCGACGGTCAGCGCCGCCATGTCCATCTCTTCGTCGGTGAACCGGCGGTAGATGCGATCAAAGGCGCGGCGGTTGGCCTGTACTACCATGAGCGCATTGGTAGCTGCGAGAAAGTCATAGCCGGTGGTGCCGTAGACTGCCCAGTCGAGCGGCAACGGTTCATCTTCAGAGAGTATCTTCTCGGCGACCACATAGAGGGGCCAGATGCCGTGCTGCCCTTGCTGGCGCTGGCTCGCCAGGTAGGCGTTCACCGCCTCCTGAATTGCTCCTTCGTCGGCGCCGGTCAGAGCTTTCAAGGCATTTTGCAGGTACCGCTCTTGCAGCCGCCGGAAGTAGGTCGGCGGGTCATACAGCCCATCCGGGTGATCAATGCGGAGGCTGTTGGCCTTGCCTTCTTGCAGTAGGCGAAAGATAAGCGCGTGGGTGGCGTCGAAGATCTGCGGGTCTTCAACACGAATGGCAGCCAAGTCGTTGATGTCGAAGAAGCGCCGGTAGTTGATCTCCTCGCCCGCCACGCGCCAGAAGGCCAGCCGGTAGGTCTGGGCTTCGACCAGCTCATCCAGCAAGTCCATGCTGCGCGGGTCCCCCTCCCGGCCATTGTAGTCGGCGACGGTCGCATCCAGCGCAGCGCGGAAGGTTTCATCGCCTGCGTAGAGTGCGGCCAGACGGCGCTTGATGATCTCTTTTTCCCTGGTGCGCTCGGCTACCCGTTTCGGATCCGTTTCGGTGCGCGAGGGGAGGTAGCCTAGCGCCGTGAGAATGCTTTCCAGCTCCAGCACTGCGTCCGATGGCTTTGCCGCCGGCGACCGTCCCTCGCCCTCTTGGATGTACAGCCGCTCCAGGGTGTGGCGCAGGATGAGCCGGTATGAGCCGGGGGCAACGGGGAAGCGATGGTCGAAATAGGCGATCTGGAAGGCGCCGTCGGTGTAGACGAGCTGCAACTGGCGGCTTTCCAGCACGATGCCGTATTGGTCGCCCAAGACCGGCAGAAGTACCCGATTTTCCAGCTCAGGTTTGACAGGATGCCATTGAATATCAAAGAACGAGGCATAGGGCGAGCTTGGGCCATTCTCCAGCACATCCCACCACCAGGCGTTGCAGGGGTCATTGATCCCCATGTGGTTGGGCACAATGTCCAGGAGCAAGCCCATGTTGCGCTCGTGCAGGGCGGCGACCAGCCGCTCGAAGGCGGCTTCGCCGCCCAACGTGGGGTTGAGCTGGGTCGGGTCGCAGACATCATAGCCGTGGGTGCTGCCGGCGCGCGCTACGAAAATGGGCGAAGCATAGAGGTCGCTGATGCCCAGTGCATCGAGGTAGGCGACAATGGCGGTTGCATCCTCGAACGTAAATGCGCCATTGAACTGGAGCCGGTAGGTAGCGCAGGGGATGCGGCGGGCCGCCACGATCTGCTGGATGGCTTCGTGTAGGCTGGTCGCTGATGGCTGGCGGCTGTCGGCTGGCGGCTGCTGACGAACGGCCAAAGGTTGGTC
>DATLZJ010000004.1:0-2951 GCA_035574055.1 Caldilineaceae bacterium | reverse complement strand
TTGCCCGCCGCTTCATCGAAGTCTTCGAGCCGCTGGTCAAACAGGAAGTGGTGGAGGCCATCGTCGCGCCCAGCGGAAGTTGCACGACCATGACCAGCCACTTCTATAGCGTGCTCTTTGAAGACCCGGCCTTTGCGCCCTGGCGCCGCCGCGCCGAAGCCCTGGCCGCTGTCACCTTCGAGCTGACCGAATTCCTGGTGGATGTGCTGGGCGTGACCCGCACCGGCAGCCGCCTAGAGGGCAGGCTCACCTATCACGCCTGCTGCCATCTGCTGCGCGAGCTGGGGATTGACCGCCAACCGCGCGCCCTGCTCGCCAATGTGGAGGGCGCCGAGCTGGTGGAGCTGCCCGGCGCGGAGGAATGCTGTGGGTTCGGCGGTCTCTTCTCCATCAAGAACCCCGGCATCAGCACGGCCATGGGCCAGCGCAAATGCCTCAACCTGGCGCAGAGCGGCGCCGATGTGGTGGCGCTCTGCGATGTCAGTTGTATGACCCATATCAACGGGCTGCTCACCCGCCAAGCCCAACGCTGCCGCGCGGTCCATATCGCCGAAATCCTCAACAACCAGGTGGATGTCTCGACGCCGGCTCCCGCGCCTGCCCCCCCGCCCGCGCCAAGAAACCGCCGCTGGCAGGATATCGGCTAGGCCGGCAGGCCCGTATACTTGATAGGATTTCCTGGTAGATACACTCTCGATTTGCTATCTGCTTGCCATCTATCTTCTAGCGATGTCTCATGGCAACCTCACCCATTGACCTTCATGCGCCATATCAGACCCGTGTACGGGCAGCGCTGAACAACCAACATCTCAAGACGGCCCTCAACCGTTCCACCATCCGCTTGAGCACGGCGCGCGTCAACGCCTTACAGGCGGTGGACGGCCAGCGGCTACGCAGCCAGACCCGCCAGATGAAGGAGTATGTGCTGCGCCATCTGCCCGACCTGCTGGAGCAGTTCGAGGCCAATGTGACGGCTAACGGCGGCCAGGTGCATTGGGCGCGCGACGCCGCCGAGGCCAACCAGATCATCCTCCAGATCGCCCGCCGGGCCAATGTCCAGAAGGTGGTCAAGGCCAAGAGCATGGCGACCGAGGAGATCCACCTCAACCAGGCGCTGGAGGAGGCGGGCATCGTCGCGGTGGAGACCGACCTGGGCGAATATATCATACAGCTCGCCGGCGAGCCGCCTAGCCATATCGTGGCGCCGGTGGTCCACAAACGGCTGGAGGACATCAGCGCCCTCTTTCAAGAGAAGCTGGATATGCCGCCCACCTTCGACCCAGAGGCCATGTGCGCGGTGGCGCGGATGCGGCTGCGCCAGGAGTTTTTAACCGCCGATATGGGTATCAGCGGCTGTAACTTTGCCATCGCCGAGACCGGCTCGGTCTGCATTGTGACCAACGAGGGCAATGGACGGATGACGGCAGGGATGCCGCGCGTCTATGTGGCGGTAATGGGGCTGGAGAAGATGGTGCCCACAGTGGAAGATGCCTTTCTCCAGTACCAGGCGCTGGTGCGTAGCTCCACCGGCCAGCAGTGCAGTGTCTATCTTTCGATCACCAGCGGGCCGCGCAAACCCGACGACCCCGATGGCCCGGACGAGTTCCATGTGGTGATCCTGGACAATGGGCGCAGCGACATGCTGGCGCGCGGCTATGGCGAGGCGCTGATGTGCATCCGCTGTGGCGCGTGTCTGAACGTCTGCCCTGTCTACCGAGAGATCGGCGGGCATGCCTACGGCAGCACTTACAGCGGGCCGATCGGCGCGGTCATCAGCCCCCTATTGCCCACGCAGGTGACCAATCCGGAAAAGCTGCCCCATGCCAGCAGCTTGTGTGGGGCGTGCCGTGACGCCTGCCCGGTCAAGATTGACCTGCCCCGGCTGCTGCTGGATTTGCGCGCCGACCAGGTCGAGGACGGGGAAGCGCCCTGGGTGGACCATCAAGCCATGCGCGGCTTTCTCTTCACCATGCAGAGCCGCGCCCGCTATGAGCAGGCGGGCAAGCTGGCGAGCTTAACCACCAATCTGGTCGCCGGGCTGTCGGGGGGCAATATCAAGGTAATGCCGCCGCCCCTGGCGGCCTGGACCCAGAGCCGCAACTTTCCCCCCTTTGCCAAGAAGAGCTTCCGCGAGCAGTGGTCCGAGCGCCTGGCCCGCAGAAAGGTGGTGTAGCGCGATGAGCGGCGCACGGGATGAAATCCTGGGGAAATTGCGGGCTACGTTGGCGCGCTATGACCTGCGCTTTCCGCCGCCCGCGCCGGAACCGTTGACCGCGGAGACGCGCATGACGGTGACGCAGGCGGAGGGAGGTTACGAGGAGCTGGCGCTGCGCTTCGGCGCGGAGCTGGAGGCGCTGCACGGCACCTATGAGATCGCCGAGACGGCGACCGAGGCGCGCCTGGCGCTGATCAACCGGCTGATCAACTGGATGGAACAGGAGCAGAAGGAGCGCAAGGGCGCGGTGATGATCACCGGCCAGGAGCAGAGCGTGCTGGCCTGGACGCCGGCGCACCTGCCGATTGACGGGATCGAGGCCGCGCTGGCGGACCTGGGGCTGAAGCTGGTCGCGCCGGGCGATCTGCGCTCCAGCGAGCAGCGCGAGAAGGTACGTCACATCCGCTATGGCATTACAGGGGTAGAGGCGGCCTTTGCCAGCACCGGCTCGATGCTCGTCTTTTCGGGCAAGGGCACAAGTCGGTCGGCCAGCCTGCTGCCCTACCGGCACCTGGCGCTGATCCCCTTCAGCCGGCTCTACCGGACCATGGAGGAGTGGCTGGCAGAGCAGCGAGAGGCGGGCAAACTGGTGGATCTGCTTCGCAGCCGGGCCAACCTCACCATGATCACCGGCCCTAGCAAGTCGGCAGACATTGAGATGAACCTGACCCTGGGGGTGCATGGCCCGAAGTACGTCCATGCGATCCTCTTCGATGACAGCCCGGTAGACCTGGAC
>DATLZJ010000003.1:0-4082 GCA_035574055.1 Caldilineaceae bacterium | reverse complement strand
TATCCCGTTCGACTCCCTGATAGGGCCGCTACAGGAGGGCCGTCCATGCCGCGTGAGATCACCGTCGCCCTGGTGCAGATGGCGCCCGAGCTTGGCAATTGCGAAGCCAATCTGCGCAAGATGGGCGATTTTGTCGAGCGCATCTGCACCGAACAACGCACCGACCTGATCATTTTCCCGGAGTTGAGCTACACCGGCAGTGAGCTTGGCCTCCGAGTGACGGATGTGGCCGAGCGGGTGCCGGGCCATGCCACCAACTACCTCGCCAAACGGGCGAATGACTTCGCCACCCATGTCGTCTTCGGCATGGTGATCAAGGAAAAGGTCGAGAGCATTGTCTATAATGGGGTCGTCTGTGTAGGGCCGGAGGGCAGCGTCGTGGCGGAATATCGGAAGGTACACCTGCTCGGCGAAGAGCGGCAGATGTACCGGAACGGGTTCCGCTTCGTAAACGTGGATGCGGAGTGGGGGCGCTTTGGCATGTTGATTGGGATTGACCTGGCCTTCCCGGAAGCAGCGCGCAGCCTGACGCTGGAGGGGGCCGAGCTGGTGGCGGTCAGCGCCAATTGGGACGAGCCGGCCCGCGACGCCTGGCGCGCGCACTTGATCAGCCGGGCCTGTGAGAACGCAGTCTTTGTCGCCGCGGCCAACCGGGTCGGCGAGGAGCCAACCCGCCGCTACATCGGCGATAGCTTGCTGGTGGGGCCGACCGCCGAGGTCTATACGGTGTTGGACGAGCCGATTGAAGGGTACGCGGTGGCAACGATTGATCTGGACCTGGTGCGGTCGGTGCGCGAGGACCGGCAGATGATCCAGTTCCGCGAGCCGATCGCTTATCGCTCCATCGTCAAGAAGTATTGAGCTTTGCGAACGGAGGGTTAGCGACCGGTGGACGCTGCCGGCTAGCCCGACCTGTGTTATGCATGGTGAAGATAGCGCGCATTGAAAGCGGTGAGTGGCAACGCTGGCCAGAGATAGACGATTACCGCGCCGAATGGCTCACCGATGTGCTGGTGGAGCGGGCGACCTGGCGCGCGGGGGTGGGCGCCCGCAAGGTGAGCAGCGAGCTATCCGGCATTATCGGGGCCAAGGCAGGCTATATCTGGGTGCGCTTTTGGTTCCGGCGTGAGGACCAGGTCGTTGAGAAATACTTTACAGATAAGGGCCAGGTCATCGGCTACTATTTGCCCGTCTGTATGCCATTGGAGCAGCATGGCGCGCACATGCGCACGGAGCAGCTTGGCCTGGCGCTCTGGATCGATCCGGAAGGCCGCGTCACGGTGTTAGGCGAGGAGTCTTTTGAGGCGGCCGCCCAGAAGGGTACCTTGACGCCGGTGGCGCAAGAGCAGGCCGAGCACCGCATCCGCGAGCTGACCACGGCCACGGCCCAGCGTCGCTTTCCACCGGCCTTTGCGCGCAACTTCATGATTCTTGTCGAGGACAACCGATGATTGCGATCCTGGACTATGGGGTGGGGAACCTGCGCAGCGTCTACAAAGCCTTTGAGACGGTGGCGGCGCCGCTGCAAATTGCCGTGGATATTGTAGACCGACCGACCGACCTGACTCGCTGGCGCGCGGTTGTGCTGCCGGGACAGGGCGCTTTCGGAGACAGCGTCAACAATCTGCGCCGGCAGGGGCTAGACCGTCCACTGCTGGACGCGGTGCAGGCAGGGCTGCCGGTGCTGGGCATCTGTGTCGGAATGCAGCTTTTGTTCGACGAGAGCGAGGAGATGGGCCAGCATGAGGGCTTGCACCTGATCCCCGGCGAAGTCGTCCGTTTTGCCGATACGATGCCCGATCCGATGAGCGCCCGGCTGGATCGGGAGACGGTTCGCTACCTGCGCGTGCCCCAGATCGGTTGGAATCAGCTCCACCAGCGCAGGGCGGATGAGTTGCTGGCCGGCGTGCCTGATGGCGCATATGCCTATTTTGCCCATAGCTATTACTGCCGGCCCAAGGACGAGAGCGCCGTGCTGGCGGCGACCGACTATGGCATCGAGTACGCCAGCATTGTACGCTATAAGAATGCCTGGGGCATCCAACCTCACCCTGAAAAGAGCCACACGGTCGGTCTGCGGATTCTGGCGAACTTTATGACGCGAGTGGCGCGCGCCGCCGAGGATACCCAGACATTGAATGCCCAGGCATTAGGGGCGCAGGCGTTGGAGGCGCAGCAATCCTAGCTGAGTGTGTACCTCTACCTGATCACTCACCTGGCAACCGAACCACAGCCCGGCCGCTCGTCTGACATGTGGCAGTTGTCGGCGGAGGGGCGCGAGCAGGCGGCAGCGCTGCGCGCGGCCCCCTTCTGGGCGCGTGTGGAACAGATTGCCGTCAGCGCCGAACCCAAGACGCTGCTGTCCATTGCGCCGGTCGTGGAGGCGCGTGGCCTGCCGGTGTGGGTGGATTGCCGTTTCGATGAGCTGCGCCGCGGCGGGTGGGTGGCCGACTATGCTGCCCAGGTTGCCGAGGCGCTCGCCCGGCCCACCGAGCCGGTGGGGGGGTGGGAGCCGGCGGCCCATGCCCTGCGCCGGGTGTTGGGCGGTCTAGACGATCTTCAGCAGCGCTTTGCGCCCAAGACGGTGGCTCTGGTCGGCCACGGCCTGACGTTGAGCTTGCTGCGCGCCCACTGGCTGGGCTATGAGCGGGTACGGCTGGAGGAGTGGGCGCGCTTGCGCTTTGGGGCTGTGGCGTTGGTCGAACTGCCGGCGGGACGGATTGTAGAGGATTTTCCCTTGGCGGGAGCGCCGGTGCGGCGGTAGGGAAAACCTTTTAGGGGATTCCCTACCCTTTTCGCCAACGGGGATGCATCGTTACGGTTGTTCCTTGGCAGTTACGGTAAAGTAGGGGCGCACGGCTGCTGGATATAGCGGAGAGCAGAGAGAAAATAGGAGATAGAAGTAGAAATAGACAAGCCGCCAGCGCGCACCCTATCTCCTACCTTCTATTTCCTAGAACAAGCGGAGAGCAGCCAGAGAACAATGCCCGTAGATGCCTTGAGATGTTAGGATGCTATGATCATCTATCCCGCAATTGACCTCCACCAGGGCCGCTGTGTGCGGCTGCGCCAGGGAGACCCCAACGCTGAAACCGTGTTTAGCGACGATCCTGCGGCTGTCGCGCGCCAGTGGGTAGACCAGGGCGCCGAGTGGCTGCATGTGGTGAATTTGGATGGCGCGCTGGGTGCAACCCGTGCCCAGATTGATAGCCTGTTTAGCTCAAGAAGCCTAATTAGCCCAAGAAGCCTAAGTGGTGTAGAAGGGGCGGGCGCTAACGCTGCATCGGCGGCAAGCTTGCCGGTCAACTTGCAGCGCCTCTTGGAGATCCGGCGAGCGGTGACGGTTCCCATTCAGTTCGGCGGCGGGCTGCGCACGCTGGACGACATCCGGCTGGCCCTGGAGTTGGGCGCCGATCGTGTGGTGCTGGGAACAGTCGCCGTCAAGAAACCGAAGTTGGTCTCCGACGCGATTGACCTTTGGGGGCCGGAGCGGGTCGCTGTGGGCATTGATGCACGTGAGGGCAAAGTCGCGATCCACGGTTGGCAAGAGACCAGCCAGGTTGACGCCGTTGAGCTGGGCCACAGGATGCATGCGCTCGGTGTCCGGCGGGTCGTCTATACAGACATCGGTCGCGACGGGATGTTGAGCGGCGTCAATTATGAGGCGACGAGCCGGTTGGGTGATGTGACGGGCTTGCAGGTGATCGCCAGCGGAGGAGTGGCAAGCCTGCGGGATATCCAAGTGCTCAAGGCCCACGAGCATTACAACATCGAGGGCGTCATCGTGGGGCAGGCCCTCTATACAGGCAATCTCTCACTGCCGGCGGCCATCAAGGTAGGGCATGAGCCGCTGCGCCGCCGCTCTGCCGGCATCATCCCCTTCCGGCGCGGGGAGGATGGCCCGGAGTTTCTCCTGCTCTTCAACCTCTTCTTCGACCAGTGGCAGTTTCCGCGCTGCGGTGTGGAGCCGGGGGAAAGTGACCTGGCCTGCGCGCTGCGCGCCCTGCATCACAAGACCGGCCTGTCCATTGCCCAACTCTATGAGGACTGCCGGATCGAGCTGCACTACACGGCGACTATCC
>DATLZJ010000002.1:0-3111 GCA_035574055.1 Caldilineaceae bacterium | reverse complement strand
GGCTCTTCCAGCACATCGGAGGTCCAACTGTAGGAGTAGGCATCCTCCAGCCGTTGGTCCACCGGCGTCACTAGGGGGCTGCCCGCCGAGAACATGCCAAAGGTCGTACCCACCGTTGGGTTATAGCTGTACTGGGTGCTTTGCTCGGTGGCAGGCGGCTGCGAGGCCAAGCGCCCATCCTCGGCCAGGTAGAGGCGTTCCTGTCCGGCATGAGGCAGCGGCCACTCCCGCTCAAAGCGCCAATGGCCGCTGGTCAGCTTGCGCTCGGCAGCAGGCGGATCGAATTCCTGGACATAGACCGTGATGGGCGGCTCGTCCATAATGCCGTTGTCAATCCCCTTGAGCCAGTAGTCATAGAAGCGGACCATCTCATGCAGGTGGTCAATGCGCGGGCCGGGCAGACCGGCGTCGGGCGCAACATGGAGCCAGGGGCCGACGATGACCTTCTTGGGACACTTCAGGTTGGCATAGGTGCGGAGGTTGCAGTTGGTGTAGCCATCGCGCCAGCCGCCGATCAGATAGACGGCGCACTCGACCGCGCCGTAATCCTCACAGAGCGAGCCTTGCCGCCAATAATCGTTGTAGACCTGGTTGGAGAGCCAGGTGAGCAGCCACGGCTCGGCCTTGAGGTGTTCTGCCCAGGTCTCGGCCCACCGCTCGCCGACGGCATCAGGATAGGGCGGCAACGCATTTTGCACAACCATGGACAACCCGTAGGTTGCCACATCATAGAGCATCTGGAGCGCGCCCCCCTTATAGTGGCAGTCGTCGGTGTAGCGGTTATCGGTGAAATACATGGGGCAGATCGCCTTGAGCGCGGGCGGGCGGTGCATGGCGACCTGCAGTGAATTGAAGCCGCCATAGGAGGAGCCGAACATGCCCACCTTGCCGGTGCACCAGGGCTGGTCGGCCATCCAGGCAATCGCCTCGACTCCGTCGAGCTGTTCTTGCACCGAGTATTCATCGCTGGCGACGCCGCCGGAGCTGCCGGTCCCGCGCACATCCACGCGCAGGGCAGCATAGCCGCGCTCGGCCAGGTAGCGTTGATAGCGCAGGTTGCCCGCCGAAAGGTCATCTTTGCGGTAGGGATAGTAGTCAAAGACGGCAGGAAACGGCCCATCGGCATCGGGCAGGAATAGGTGAGCATCCAGTTCTACGCCATCAGACATGGGGATACGGACATGGCGCAGGACGCGCACCTTGTAGAGCGTTTCAGCAGTGGTTGTTTGGGTGGTCATCGCTTGGGGTCCAGAGGCTGTGGCTGTTTAAGGTTTGCTGTTGAGGGTCGGTGGTTAGTCCAGGCGCATGCGGGGGTCGAGCCAGGTATAGGTGAAGTCCACCAGCAGGCTGCCGATGCCGATAAAGACTGCGCCGAGCAGCACGCTGCCCATGATCAGGGGCACGTCCAGGTGTTGGGCCGCCTGAAGGGTCTGGAGGCCGATCCCCGGCCAGTTGAAGATGTACTCGACCAGGGCGATGCCGGTCAGCAACGAGGCCAGGTCCATGCCGATCATGGTCAGCACCGGGATCAGGGCGTTGCGCAGGGCATGGCGCACGGCCACGGTGCGCCCGGCCAGCCCCTTGGCGCGGGCGGTGCGGATATAGTCGGCGGAGATCACCTCTAACATGCTGGAGCGCAGAAAGATGGCATACCAGGCCGACCAGGGGACGGCGACGGCGAGGGTCGGCAGGATGAGGTGGCGAAAGGAGCCGTAACCGCCGGTCGGCAGCCATTTGAGCTGGAAGGCAAAGAGGTACATGAGCAGCAGCCCCACAAAGAAGGTCGGCAGGGAAATGGAGAGGAGCTGCACGGTCATGAGGCCGCGGTCCAGCAGGCTGTTGGCGCGCAGCGCGCCGAGAATGCCCAGAGGAATGCCGATCAGGGAGGCCACCAGCATGATGGAACAGGCGAGCAGGACGGTCGCCGGCAGCCGGACCAAGAGGGCCTCGGCGACGGGCCGGCGGAAGTAATAGGACTCACCCAAGTCGCCGCGCAGCAGCCGCCCCATGTAGTTAAGGTACTGGCGATGGAGCGGCAGGTCTAGCCCGTAATACTGGCGCACATGTTCGATAGAGACGCCTTGGGCGCGGTCCCCGACCAAGGCCCGCGCCGGGTCAACGGGCACGGCGAAGATGAGCAGGAAGGTGATGAGGGAGATGCCGAAGAGGGTGATGAGCATCCAGACCAGCCGGCGGATCAGATACTGAACGGCCATCGGCTACCGTCCTTTCCGCGCAGGGTCCATGGCATCACGCAGCCCAGCCCCCACCAGGTTGAGGCAAACTACCGTGATCATCAGCGCCAGCCCGGGGAAGATGGCCGTCCAGGGCGCGGCGCGGTAATAGGCCATCCCATCCTGGATCATGCCGCCCCAGGAGGGCGCGGGCGGCGGCACCCCTAGCCCGATAAAGCTCAGGCTGGCCTCGGCAAAGATGGTGTTGGGAATACCCAGCGCCAGATAGACGATGACCAGCGGCAGGACATGGGGCACCACATGGCGGAAAAAGATGCGCGAGCGGGCGACGCCGCCAGCCTGGGCGGCGACAATGAACTCCTGATGGCGGACGGTCAGCACTTGGGAGCGAAAGATGCGGGCGGGCAGCGTCCAGGAGAAGAGGGTGATAACCACGATCACCACCCAGGCCCCCGGCTTCAGCATGACCACCAGCAAGAGCATGACAAAGAACGACGGCAGGCTTGTGACCGTGTCAATCAGGCGCATGACCCAGAAATCCATCCGGCCGCCGGCAAAGCCGGCGACGCCGCCGACGAGCAGCCCGATCAGCACGGCTAGGGCGCTGGCCGTCAGGCCGATGCCGAGCGAGATACGTGCGCCGTAGATGAGCCGGCTCAACAGGTCACGGCCCAAGCCGTCGGTGCCTAGCCAGAAACGATCGTTGGGCGGCAACGGCTGGCCGAGCGGCGACAGCCCCTCCCGCCGGAACTGTTCAATGGGATCATAGGGGGCGATCAGGGGCGCAGCGATGGCGACGAGCACCAGGATGAGCAACACCACCCCGGCAGCCACGGGAACTTTTTGCGCCAGAAATCGCCGCCATGCATCCTGCCACCAGGTGCGCGGCCCTCGGGCGGCCTCTGCGGCTCCCCCG
>DATLZJ010000001.1:0-4541 GCA_035574055.1 Caldilineaceae bacterium | reverse complement strand
CGTTTTTGGTGCTGTTAGAGTCGCTTAACCCGGTGGAGCGGGCGGTCTTTCTGCTGCACGATGTCTTTGACTACGACTTCGCCGAGATCGCGTCCATTGTGGGCAAGAGTGAGGCCAACTGCCGCCAGATTGCCCGCCGCGCGCGCGAGGCTGTCACGGCGCGGCGGCCCCGCTATGAACCGTCGCCCGCCAAGCGCGACCGGCTGCTCCACCAGTTCATGCAGACCGTTGAGCAGGGCGATCTGCCGGGGCTGGTGGGGCTGCTCTCCAAGGACATTGTGCTTTGGTCCGACGGCGGGGGCAAAGCGACGGCAGCCCGCCACCCGATCTATGGGCCGGAGAAGGCGGCTGCCTTTATTCTGGGGTTGGCGCGCAGGATGCAAGCCGGCGATGAGGTACGCGTGGCGACCGTCAATGGGCAGCCCGGCCTGCTCTATCTGGAGCAGGGGCGGCTGCGGGTGGTGTTGAGCTTCCATATCGGCGCAGGCCAGGTCCAGACCATCCACATCGTCGCCAACCCGGATAAGCTCAAGCACATCGCTGATCAGCTAGGCGTGGAGACAGCCGCATAGCCCCGCCATTGCGCGAAATCACTCGGCGCCGTGGCGACGGCGGAAGGCGACTACCTGGCTGCGTAGCGCATCTTCGGCGTTGACCCCATGCTGGTGGGCCAGCGCCACCACCTGCCAGAGCAGCTCGCCGACCGCGGCCTCGCCCGCGGTCTCGCCCAGCAGCGCCGCCAGCGCCGGCCGCGCTTGGGCCAGCGCTGCCCGGTCCAACAGCCCCGCCTTGGCTGCTTTGGACTGGAGGCGACGCGCCTTCTCCAGCGCCGGCAGGTGAGCCGGGATGCCCGCCAGGGGATGCTCGCGCTGCCGGCCTTGGGCGGTCTTCTCGGCGGCCTTGATGGCGTCCCAGTTCTGCAAAACCTGGTCTACGCTCGCCGCCTTGGTGGCTGTATCAGAGTCGCCGAAGACATGGGGATGGCGGCGGATGAGCTTGGTGACGATGTGATGGATGACGTCGGCCATGCGGAAGCGCCCCTCCTCGGTTGCGATCTGCACCAGCATAGTCGCCACCAGGTAAAGGTCGCCGATCTCCTCGGCAATGTGGGCGCTGTTATCCCTATCTCTTTCACCGTCCTCCAGATTCGTCTCCAGATCAATGGCCTCCAGCACCTCGGCGCATTCGCCGAGCAGGTCCTGGCGCAGGCTCTCCAGGGTCTGCTCGCGGTCCCAGGGACACCCTTCGGGCGCGCGCAGGTGAGCGACGATCTCTTGCAGATCGGTAAAGCTGCCGCGCGCCAGAGGCGGCACGTAGAGGCAGGTCAGGTGGTCATAGCCGTCGTGCTGGTCTAGCTCATAGAGCGGCATCTGCCGGAGCGATTGGGCCGGCGTCCCCGCGGCCTGCACCAGAGTCACAGGGTGGTCGTCGGGGTAGGCGTTCATGAGGGTCAGCTTAACGTCTGAGGCCAGCCGGCGGGCGTAGAGCTGGCCCACCAGCAGCGGCAGCCCGACTTCCACCTGGGGATGGTGCTGGCGGGCCAGGAGCATAGCGTCTATGACCTGGCTGCCGTCCATCAGGTCCACGCCCAGCGCGGCGAAGCTCGGTTCCACAAAGCTGAGGCCGCCGATCACCGCCACGGTCAGGCCGGCCTCGCGCGCTTGCTCCAGGATCAGCCGGGTCGTCGCCTCGCCCACCCAGGGATGGCCCGGCGTCGCGTAGACCACGCCTCCCGGCTCGCGCCCTTGCGCCAGAACGCGGCGAACTATCGCCGCGTAGACCTCTGCGAACTCGGCGTGCTGCTCGTAGAGGTCATCACAATCGGCGATGGGCAGGCGGCGCGCTAGGTGTTCGACGCAGGGGTGGCGGCGGGTGCGGAGCAGCACGCGCTGCGCCCCGGCCAGGGCTTGCCACGCCGCCAGGGTCAGGTCGCCCAGGCTGCCCGGCCCCAGCCCGACGATGCGAATATCGGCGGCAGGGAGGGGAGGCAATTCACTCCAGGGAACAAGATCAGACATTGAAGCGGCCTATCACGAAATGAGCAATAGCGAGTGAGACACCAGCCGCCAGCATACTTGATCCCTCTAGTGGTGTCAACCGAGATGGCGCTACATATCTCGCAATCGGGATGGCGGCAGTTCTGCCGAAAAGTTGTCCTGTAAAAACGGCGCGTCCTTGAACGGATTTGTCGAAAGGTCAAAATCCCGGTACGCTAGCAGGGTGAGCATCAACCTGCCCCAGTGGTATCGCCAGCCGCCCCGCCCAGACCGCATCACGGCGTCTGGGCCGGATGGCGCCCGCCCTACGATCACCGTGATTGTGCCGACGCGCAACGAGGCGGCCAACCTGCTGCCTGTGCTGGCCGGGGTGCGGCCCTATGCCGATGAGCTATTGGTGGTGGACGGCCACAGCACCGACGGCACTCGCGACATCGCCGTGGCCTGTGGCGCGCGGGTGATCCTGGACGACGGCCAGGGCAAGGGCGCGGCCATCCGCCGCGGGCTGGAGGAGGCGACGGGCGATATTTTGGTCTTCATAGACGCCGACGGCTCCCATGACCCGCGCGAC
This sequence comes from Caldilineaceae bacterium, assembly GCA_035574055.1. Taxonomy (GTDB): domain Bacteria; phylum Chloroflexota; class Anaerolineae; order Caldilineales; family Caldilineaceae; genus QEUY01. Next base: position 1,973 of record DATLZJ010000001.1, on the reverse strand, counting down.
ATTCCGGCCCTGGTCGCCCCCATCCTAGATGGCAGCGCCGATCACGTCTCCGGCTCGCGCATGTTGGGCGGCAGCGACGAGCTGCACGCCACCCTCCATCAGTTTGTGCGTCTCTTCGGCAGCCAGATCATCACCTTGACCATCAACTACACCCTCGGCGTGCGGTTGACCGACTGTCAAAATGGCTTTCGCGCCATCCGCCGCGAGGTCGCCCAACAGCTTGACCTGCGCGAGAAGATCACCACCATCGAGCAGGAGATGATCATCAAGACGGTGCGCTGCGGCTACCGGCTGGTGGAGGTGGCGACCCATGAGTATGTGCGCGCCAACGGGCGATCCAACTTTCGCGTTCAGGATGTCTGGCCGCGCTACCTGGCGAGCCTGGTGTACTACCTGTACCTATGGCAGCCGCCGGCCCGCGCGGCCCAACCCCGGCCGGTGAAGGCGACGGCCTAACCCTGTGCTGCTATGCGTGGCGCGGTGCAGCCCCCGGCAGGGCCAGTAGACCCATCCTCATCATACCATCCCCTGCCCAGGGGCGCGCTGGCGGCAGTGCTGGCGCTCTTTGTGGCGCTGGCTACTTTGACCAGCATCATTACCCCGGCTTTTGAGACGCCGGACGAAATTTGGCACTACGCCTTCATCCAGCATGTGGCGTCGGGGCAGGGGTTGCCGGTAGTCGAGCCGGAGAGCCAGGCGCTGTGGCGGCAACAGGGGGTGCAGGCGCCGGCCTACTATCTGATGGCCGCGGCGCTGACTGCCTGGCTTGACCAGTCGGACTTTCCCGCCCTCTATGCTCGCGCCAATCCTCACCGGGCGATTGGCCGGCCCGACGCTGTAACCAACCGTAACTACCTGATCCACCACGCCGATGAGGGCTGGCCCTGGTCGGGCAGTCTATTGGCGCTCCATGTGGCCCGCCTGCTCTCGGCCGGTTTGGGCGCGGTGACCGTCTGGGCATCCTATCGAGCCGTCGCGCCCCTGATCGGCCCGCGACCGGCGCTGGTGGGCGCGACCATCTTCGCCTTCATTCCCCAGTTCATCTTCATCAGCGCCGCGGCCAGCAACGACAACGCCGTCAATGCGCTGGCCGCGCTGGTGTTGTGGCAGCTTGTGGCGCTGGTCACCGCGCCGCCGGCGAGCGAGGCCATGCCGGGCGGGCGGCGCGGGCGTCTGCTGGCGTTGGGGGTTTTGCTAGGGCTGGCCGCGCTCAGCAAGCTCAGCGCGCTGGGGCTGGTTGCGTTGGCGGGGCTGGCCGTGCTCTGGCTGGCCTGGCGGGAACGGGAGCCGCGGCTTCTCCTGGAAGCGGTGCTCTGGGCCGGGCTGCCGGCGCTGCTCATCGGCGGCTGGTGGTATGCCCGCAACTGGCTCCTGTATGGCGACCCGCTGGCCTGGAACATCTGGGAGGCGAACATCCTGCTGCGCGTTGCGCCTGCCGGTTGGCGCACCATCTTGGGCGAGCTGGGCAGCCTAGAGCGGTCATTTTGGGGACTTTTCGGCTGGCTCAACCTGCCCTACCCTGAATGGGTGTATGGCTTCTTTCGCGCGCTGGCCGGGCTGGTGATCCTGGGCTGGCTCCTGGCCGGGGCGCGCCGGCTGCGGGGAACTTGGCGCTTTGACCCACGCTGGATCGGCGCTGCCCTGTTGCTGGGCTGGCTGTTGTTGCTCACCCTCTCTTGGCTGCGCTTCATGCGCGTTGCGCCTGCCGCCCAGGGGCGCTACTTCTTCCCGGCTGCGCCAACCTTTGCGCTGCTTATCGGCGTGGGCGTCCAGGCCTGGCGGGTGTGGACGCTGGGGCCGCTGCTGGCGCTCTGCCTGGCCTTACTCAGCGCGGCGACTCCCTTCTGGGTCATCGCGCCGGCCTACACCCCTCCCCCGGCGCAGGCCGAGCTGCCTGCCGGCTTGCTGCCGGTTGAGGTCCAAGCCGGCGAGGCGTTGGCGATCCTGGGCGTGGCGGCTGCGCCGGCCGAGCT